>JALYGI010000452.1 GCA_030777185.1 Pseudomonadota bacterium | reverse complement strand
GAGACGCTGGCCTATCATCACGGCAAGCATCACAAGGCCTATGTCGACAAAACTAACGGCATGCTCGGCGAGAAGGGCCTGGAGGGCGCCTCGCTGCTGGAGGTGATCCGCGCCGCTCGCGAGCGCGGCGACAAGGGCCTGTTCAACAACAGCGCCCAGATCTGGAATCACAGCTTCTACTGGCAGTGCCTCGCTCCGGCGCAGGGGCAGCGGCCGACCGGGATGCTCGCTGAGATGATCGACGAGGCATTCGGGTCCACCGAGGCGATGCTCGACAAGCTGAAGTCGGAAGCAGTGGGTCACTTCTCGAACGGGTGGGCCTGGCTGGTGCTCGATCGGGATTCGCTGAAGATCACGTCGCTCCACGACGCCGACACACCGGTTGTCCATGAGGGAATGAAGCCACTCCTGACGCTCGATGTTTGGGAGCATGCTTATTACATCGATTATCGCAACGCGCGGCCCGACTTTGCCGACAAGGTGTTGGGCAACCTCGTCAACTGGGAATTCGTCGCTCAGAACCTCGATGGCAAAGGCTATACCCGCGCCAACCAAGAAGGCTGACCGGCGGGACCGGCTGGGGAGTTCAGTTCTTCAGGCGGTAGCCGGTGCGAAAGATCCAGGTGATCGCGCCAAGGCAGGCGAGAAGGAAAGCGAGCGTCGCTATCATGCTCCAGACCACCGGCACCTCCGCCGTTCCGAAAAAGGTCCAGCGGAAGCCGTTGATCAGATAAACGACGGGATTGAAGAGCGTGATCGTGCGCCAGGGTTCGGCGAGCAGCTCGATCGAGTAGAATGAGCCTCCCAAAAAGGTGAGCGGGGTGACGATCAGGAGCGGGATGACCTGAAGCTGCTCGAACCCTTTCGCCCAGATACCGATAATGAAACCAAACAAGCAGAAGGTCGTCGCCACCAGCAGCAGAAAGGCGAGCATCGCCACCGGATGCTCGATGTGGACATCGACGAACAGATTTGCGGTAGCGAGGATCACCAGCGCTACGATCATCGATTTCGTCGCCGCCGCCCCGACATAGCCGAGCACTGTCTCAAAGGCCGAAAGCGGCGCCGAGAGGATCTCATAGATGGTTCCGGTGAACCGCGGCATGTGGATGCCGAACGAGGCGTTGAAGATGCTTTCGGTGAAGAGCGACAGCATCATCAGCCCTGGCACGATGAAGCTGCCATATGGCACGCCGCCGATCTCCGTCATCCTCGAGCCGATCGCGGAGCCGAACACGACGAAGTAGAGCGAGGTGGTGATCACCGGCACCGCCAGGCCCGTCCACAACGTCCGGCGGAAGCGGTGCATCTCGAACTTGTAAATCGCCCAGACACCGCGAGCGTTGAACGCGGCCGCGCTCACGATGCTGCCCGGTCGGTCACAAGACTGACGAAGATATCTTCGAGCGAGCTTTGCTGGGTGTTGAGATCTTTGAAGCCGATGCCGAGGTCGCTCATCCGGCGAAGGAGGGAGGGTATTCCCGAACGCTCCGCACGGCCCTCAAACTCATATTCGAGCTCGGTGCCGTCCGCATTGAGCTTCAAATCCCAGTCCGACAGCTCCGGCGGCACCTGCGCCATCGGCTCGGCGAGGTTCAGCGTCAGCTTCTTCTTGCCCAGCTTCTTCATCAGTTCCGATGTCTGCTCGACGAGGATCAGCTCGCCCTTGCTGATCACGCCCACGCGATCGGCCATTTCCTCGGCTTCCTCGATATAATGTGTCGTGAGGATGATGGTGACTCCGCTCGTCCGGAGGCGATGAACGAGCTGCCACATGTCGCGCCGGAGTTCCACGTCCACGCCCGCCGTCGGCTCGTCGAGGAACAGGATCTTGGGCTGATGCGAAAGCGCCTTGGCGATCATCACCCGGCGCTTCATGCCGCCCGACAGCTCCTTCATGATCGCGTTGCGCTTCTCCCAGAGCGAAAGGTCGCGAAGAAGCTTCTCGATATAGTCGGGATCGGGCGGGCAACCGAACAGACCGCGGCTGAAGGAGACGGTCGCCCAAACCGGCTCGAATTGATCGGTATGGAGCTCCTGGGGCACGAGGCCGATTTTCGAGCGGGCGTTGCGATAATCCCCGATGATGTCGTGGCCGTCCGCCAGAACGGTGCCTGAGGTCGGGTTCACCAATCCGCAGACAATGCTGATCAACGTGGTCTTACCCGCGCCGTTCGGCCC
>JALYGI010000451.1 GCA_030777185.1 Pseudomonadota bacterium | reverse complement strand
TGCCCGCTCCTGAGCCGTTTGGTCTCAAGATAGGCGCTGTTATGCCGGTTGGCGGCGGTCCTGAGCGGCACCTGCGCTGCAATTCTGATCCCTTCCGCCTCCAGCCCCGCCACCTTGCGCGGATTGTTGGTGAGAAGCCGCACTTCCGGTTGTGACAGAAGCTCGAGCATGCGCGCGGCGACGCTGAAATTCCGCTCGTCGTCGCCAAAGCCAAGCCGGAGATTGGCATCGACCGTATCGAATCCCTGGTCCTGCAGCGAATAAGCCCTGAGCTTGTTGACCAGCCCGATCGCGCGGCCTTCCTGGCGCAGATAGAGCAGGATTCCCCACCCGGATTCAGCGATCGCTGCCATCGCATCCTCGAGCTGGGGGCCGCAATCGCATTTGAGCGAGCCGAGCACGTCCCCCGTAAGGCACTCGCTATGCAGCCGGACGAGCGGCGGCGTGCCGGCCGGTTCACCGATCACCAGCGCCACATGCTCGGCGGCATCCTCTTCGGACCGGAAGGCGACGATCTCCGCCCGTTCGGCAAACTTGGTCGGCAGCTTTGCCCGCGACGCGATCCGGAGGGCTGCCGATTGCGACGCGGAGATGATCGCATCGCCTGAAACCTGTACGGCGCCTTCGGCGCTTCCGCCGATGAACAGCGCCGGCAGGAGGCCGGCAAGCCGCGCGAGCCGCAATGCGGGCTCCGCCTGCTCCATGGGCGCGAGCGGAACCGTTTGGAATGGGCCTTTCAGCGGGGTCTTGAGGTCCAGCGCCGGATCGGCCACCGCCGTCGCGCCGGCAAGGTCCAGCCAGGGCGTTCGCCGGACGCGAACCGGGCCGGTCGGCACCGCGTCGCGCTGGTTGGCAAGCTTGAGCGTCACTGCCCTGGTGCCGGAGATCAGGATGTCGGCCGGCACGCCCGCGTCGAAGGCCAGCAATGCGGTTTGATCGGCGGTCTCGATGGCTAGGAACGCCGAGCCGTCGATGCTCACAGCCCAACCGCGCCTCAGCGCATCGATGGCGCGAGCGACGTCGCGCCCGCCGTTCAAATGGCGAACTCGGTCACGAGCGGCACGTGGTCGGACGGCCTCGTCCACATGCGGCACGGCTCGTGCACCTCGTGCCGAACCGCCAGCGCGGCAAAATCCTTGGTCGCCCACATATGATCGAGCCGCCGCCCCCGGTCGTTCTTCGACCAATCGGGCGAGCGGTAGCTCCACCAGGTGAAGAGCCGCCCCGGCGCCGGATGAAAGTGCCGGCCCAGATCCACCCAATTGTTGCTTTGCTGGAGCTTCGTCAGCGCCTCGACCTCGATCGGCGTGTGGCTGACGACGTTCAGAAGCTGCTTGTGGCTCCACACATCGCATGGCAGCGGCGCGACGTTGAAGTCGCCGACCAGCAGGGTCGGCCGGCGGCATTCCTCCGACCAGCGCGTCATCCGCTCCAGAAAGTCGAGCTTCTGCCCGAATTTCGGATTCACCTCCCGGTCCGGGATGTCGCCGCCAGCCGGGACGTACACATTCTCGAGCCGGATGCCGCATTCGAGCTGCACGCCGCAATGCCGCGCCTCGCCGTTCGCCTGGAAATCGAGCCGGTCATCCTCGCGCATCGGCACCTTGCTTATGATGGCGACGCCATGATGCATGCGCTGGCCGCACAGAACGATTTGATCGTAGCCGAGCCGCTCGAACATCGCCCTCGGGAAGTCGCCGTCGATGACCTTCGTCTCCTGAAGGCAGAGTATGTCCGGCTGCACATCCCGCAGGAACTGCTCGACACTCTCGATCCTGGCACGGACCGAGTTGATGTTCCAGGAAGCAACTTTGAGCATGGAAGGCATGAGCGGGATCTAGCGATGCGGAGTCCCGCTGTCGACAACGCGGGGACACGAAAAGGCCCCCGCTCCGGGGGCGTGGAGCGAGGGCCAACCAAGCGTTTAAAACGCGAGGTCAATTGCGAGGTCCGAGCGGGCAACAGGGGGAAAACCCGCACGGATGAGTCGCAATTGCAGTCTTTCTTCTACCCGCTTCTTCCTGTCGGGCCGATGAATAATGTTAACGATTGAAGGGTCTGGGCCTAGCCCCTTGGGCCGGCCCTGCGGGGATCCACATAGCGGAAGGCCGTATCGGCAACCGCCACGTTGAAGCGC
>JALYGI010000450.1 GCA_030777185.1 Pseudomonadota bacterium | reverse complement strand
CCGGTCCAGGTTCCGAAAAAGTACGGATTTACGCGGTTCTTCGACTGTGGCACAATTGCATCAGCTGGCGAATAAAGAATTCGCCGGTGAAACTTTGCACCACACCGGACATTCCCGTGCCGACCCTTTCAACCAAGACGAGGTAGATTATGCGCAGATATCTTCTTGCGGCAGCGGCATTGGCCGCGATCGCCACTCCGGCGGCCGCCCGCGACGGCTCGCCCTACGTCGGCATCGAGGCCGGCTTGCTGTTCCCCAAGGACGGCGACATCGAAGTCGAGCAGCCCGGTGAGGACTTCGACACCAACCGGTCGATCGACTTCAACCGCGGCCGCGATATCGACATCATCGGCGGCTACGACTTCGGCGCGTTCCGGATCGAAGGCGAGCTCGCCTGGAAGCGCACGCGCGCTGATGAGATCGAGCTGGAGGATCAGGATACCGGCAACATCCTCGAACTCGGTAATCCGAGGCTCAAAATCCGCTCGATCATGCTCAATGCGCTGCTCGACTTCGGCGATCCCGAAGGCATTGGCTTCTACGCCGGTGCTGGTATCGGCCGCGCCCGCGGAAAAGCCGAAGGAGACACGGACAGAGCCTTCGCGTTCCAGGGCATTGCCGGCGTGCGCGCGGCCGTGTCGCCGAACGTCGACCTTGGCCTCAAGTACCGCTTCTTCCGCACCGGCCAGCTGCGCTTCGACCAGGATTTCGATTTCGGTGACGGTCAGCGGTTCCCGGTGGGAATCGACACCCGGTTCCGGTCGCTCAGCCTGCTCGCCAGCCTGATCTTCAACTTCGGGGCGCCGGCTGTTCTGGCGCCGCCGCCGCCTCCGCCGCCTCCGCCGCCGCCGCCCGTGGCAGCGCCGGCGACCCAGACCTGCCCCGACGGCACGGTCGTGCTTGCCACCGAGGTTTGCCCGCCGCCGCCGCCGCCTCCGCCGCCCCCGGCGCAGGGCGAGCGCGGCTAAGCAGCCGGCTCAAGGCCACTCCGATCCCGGGCGAGGCACTGCTTCGCCCGGGATTTTTTTATGCTTAGCGAGCGAGCTGTGCGACCATCGACTTCAAGGTCCGCGCGTCTTCGAGCGCGTGCCCGTGGATATCGTTGTTGAAATAGCACCAGACGCTGCGCCCTTGGCCTAGCTGCTCGCCGATCCAGTCGGTCCATTGGAGCAGCGCCTCGTCGGCATAGCGGCCCCAATATTTGCCCGCCGCGCCGTGGAACCGGACATAGGCGGTGCGGCCGCTCGCCCAGCGTGGCGAGACCAGGCCCTTCAAGTCATGGGCGACGAAGCCGATGCCGTAGCGGTCAAGCAGCGCCAGCACGTCCTCGTCGTACCAGCTCTTGTGGCGGAACTCGACGACCTGCTCGAGGTCTTGCGGAAGGCGCTTTAGAAAGGCTTCGAGGCGCTCGACGTCTTTGTGGAGGCTCGGCGGAAGCTGGTAGAGCAGCGGGCCCAGGGTTTCGCCGAGCGGGCGGGCGAGCGCGATGAACTTCTGTAGCGGCTCTTCGCAGTCGAGCAGCTTCTTCATGTGGGTGATGAAGCGGTTGACCTTGACCGCGTAGCGGAACCCCGGCGGCGCCTTTTCGCGCCAGCCGGTGAAGGTGGCTTCGAGCGGCACCCTGTAGAAGCTCGCGTTGATCTCGACCGTGTCGAAGTCCTCGGCGTAGCGCTCGAACCAGCGCTTCTGGGGCAGGCCTTCGGGATAGAAGATGCCGCGCCAGTGCTTGTACACCCAGCCCGAGCAGCCGACGTGGACCAATGGCCGTGGGCTGGAAACACTTGTGTCCTGCATCGTTGCAACCACGAACCATCGTCCCTCCGGGAGAGTTGCCTTGCGTCTTGTCCTTCCTTCGATTGCGGTCCTTGCCCTGGCCACGGCGGGCGCGGTTGCCCAGCAGCCCCAGCAGTCCCCGCAGTCCGGCCAGTCGGCGCCGTCCGCCGGCTCCGGCTGGGTGCCGCCCGGCAGTCCGGGATCGCCGATCGACGGCACCTTCTTCCACGCCCAGGTGCTGATGTCGGCGCACGGCTTCTCGCCCGGCGTGATCGACGGCAAGGAAGGGCAGTCGTTCAAGCTCGCGCTGCAGAGCTTCCAGGAGGCGCGCGGCCTCAAGCGCACGGGCAAGCTCGACCCGGAGACGCGCCGCGCTCTCCTTTCGGCCAACCGGCCGGCGACCATCATGGTGCGCCTCGGCCCCGACGACCTCAGGCACCAATATGTCTACCCGTTCCCGGATGAGCCGGAGCAGCAGGCGGAGCTGAAGTTCCTCGGCTATCGCAACATGCTCGAGAAGCTCGCCGAGCGGTACCACACCACCCCGGCCACGATCGTCGCGCTGAACGGCCCGGACAAGATGATCGGGCCGGGGCAAACACTTCGGCTGCCCAACGTGGTGCCGACCGCGCGCGACTATTCGGGCGTCCCGGGCAATGGCGCGAGCGTGATGAACGTGCTGAACGTCGACGCCAAACAGCCGCAGGGCGACTATGTCGTGGTCGACAAGAGCGAGGGCGTGCTCAAGGTCTATCGCGGCTCGGTTCCGGGCGAGGATGGCGAGGGCGGCGAGCGCAAGGCGCGCCAGCTCGTCGCCGCTTTCCCGGTGACGATGGGATCGCGCCAGTACCCGCTGCCGATCGGCCGCTGGAAGGCGACGACCTATGCCTTCCTGCCGCCGTTCAACTATCAGCCGGCGCTGCTCAACAACCCCAAGTC
>JALYGI010000449.1 GCA_030777185.1 Pseudomonadota bacterium | reverse complement strand
CCTTACGACAAGCTCGAGATCAAGGTTTTTCAGGTCGAGGACTTGTCGGGCGAGTACCAGGTCAATTCCGCCGGTCAGATTTCTTATCCGCTGATCGGGCTCGTCTCCGCGGCCGGGAAAACGCCCGCTCAGCTGTCGCAGCTGATCACCGCGCAGCTTGGAGCGAAATATCTTCGGTCTCCCAAGGTGCAGGTCAACATCAAAGAGGCGGCGGCTGTTGAACAGACCGTCACCGATGACGGGTCGGTCAAGGATCCGGGCGCGCACACGATCAAGGGGACCACCACGTTGATGCGCGCAGTGGCCCTGGCAAAGGGGCTTGGCGACGGGGCCAACCCCCGCCGGGTGGTGGTTTTCCGAACGATTGACGGGCAGCGGCAGGCTGCAGGCTTCGACTTGCTTGCGATCCGGCGAGCCCAGGCCGAAGATCCTGTCATCTACCCGAACGACATCGTCGTCGTCGATGGCAGGGACACCCGGGTGCGGTCCGCTCTCCAGCAGATCCTCAATACGATTCCGATCCTGGCGATCTTCCGCCCCTTCTGACCTCCGCATATTCAGGACCAGCAGAGATGAACAATCAGAGTGGAACGCTTGCGGGCGGAGGGGCGATCGTCCCATTCGACAGGCGTGAACTGGCCTCCGCAACCGGGCTCCGCGACGTTATCGTCGCCGAGGGTGGCCCGGGCGAGCAGCGCATCACTCCAAGCGAGGTGTGGCGCGTCATCGTCAAATGGTGGTGGCTGATCGTCGCGATCGCCTTTGTCTGCGTCGTCACGTCCGTCGTCCTGTCGCTTCTGGTCCAGCCGGAATTTCGAGCGAAGTCGACCGTCGAGGTGAACCGCGAAGGCGTTCAGGTGGTCCAGATGGGCCAGATCGAGACGCAGGTGATGGGGGACCGCGAGTTCATCACGACCCAGGCTGGTATCCTGAGGAGCCGTGCGCTTGCCGAGCGCGTCGCGCGCAGCATCAATGTCGCTGGCAACGACAAGCTGTTTGATCAGCAGCTTCCTCGGGCGGTGCGGGAGGAGCAGGCGGCGGGCCTGGTCCAGAACATCATCGCGGTGAATCCCATTCGTGACAGCCGCTTGATCGAGCTGATTGTTGAGAGCACCGATCCGGAATTGGCGGCGAAGGTCGCCAATGCCTATGGCGACAATTTCATCCAGTATAACCTCGAGCGCCGCTTCGAGGCCAATTCCTACGCTCGAAACTTCCTGGAACAGCGGCTTGCCAATGTCAGGAAGAAGCTCGAGGACACCGAACGTCAGCTCGTCGCTTATGCCCAGCAGCAGGGCATCGTCAGTTTGAACGTGGACACAGGCAGCGGCGGGGCCCGTAGCGAGCAATCGGTCGATGCTGCCTCGCTGACCGCCATGAATGGTGCCCTTCAGCAGGCGCGCGCCGACAGGATCGCGGCGGAGCAAAAAGTCCGGCAAAGCCAGGGCTCCCGCGCGACCACCGAAGTCCTTTCCAACGGAACCATCCAGGGCCTCGTCGCGCAGCGGGCGGAGCTCCAGGCTCAATATCAGGAGAAGCTTGGCGTCTTCCAGCCCGATTATCCGGCGATGGCGCAGATGCGGGCCCGCATGCAGTCGCTGGACAAGGCGATCAACCAGGAAGTCGGCAATGTCGGCGGCTCACTCCAGGGCGAGTATCAGGCGGCGCTCGGCCGCGAAAGGCAGCTCGAAGCCAAGGTCAATCAGCTGAAGGCAGCCCTCCTCAACCTGCGTGGACGCAGCATTCAATACACGATCCTGCAGCGCGAGGTGGATACCAACCGAGCTCTCTACGATTCGCTGCTTCAGCGTTACAAGGAGGTCGGCGTCGCCGGGGGCCTTGGCTCCAACATCGTCTCGATCGTCGACCGGGCGCAGGTTCCAACCGCCCCTTTCAAGCCCAATCTGCCGTTTAACGTGCTGATCGGGCTTATCGGCGGCCTCCTGCTCGGGTTCGGCGCGGCCTTCGCGCTGGAGTGGATGGACGATACGATCAAGACGCCGGACGATCTCACCGGTAAGCTGGGTATCCCGGCCTTGGGCGTCGTCCCTCGCGCGGACAAGGAGGCTTCGCTCCAGGAGCAATTGGCCGACCCGCGTTCGCAGGTTACCGAAGCCTATCAGTCGATCCGGACGGCGCTGCAATTCTCAACGGATCACGGATTGCCCAAATCCCTGCTCATCACCAGCACCCGCGCCAGCGAGGGCAAATCGAGCACGGCCTTGGCGCTTGCCCAGATCCTTTCCAAGCTCGGAGCTTCGGTGCTGCTCGTCGACGGCGATCTTCGCAAGCCGACCTTCAAGGGGCCTGCCGGCTCCGATGCCGGCCTGACGACGCTCCTTGCCGGGTCGGGCACCGTGAAGGACGCCGTTCAGCCGACCGAACATGAAGGGCTCCACCTTCTGCCGGCCGGTCGCATCCCGCCCAATCCGGCCGAGCTCCTTGCCTCCGGCCGCGTCTCCGCGGTCCTGGAGCAAGCGGGCGCCATGTTCGATTATGTCGTGGTCGACGGGCCGCCCGTGCTCGGCCTCGCCGATGCGCCGCTCCTCAGCTTCCATTGCGAAGGAACGGTGATGGTGATCGAATCGGGCGCCATCCGCCGCGGCGCTGCGCTCAATGCGGTGAAGCGGCTCCGTGCCGCCGATGCGCGCATCATGGGCGGAGTGCTGACCAAGTTCAGCGCCACCAAGTCCGGCTACGGCTATGGCTACGGCTACGGCTATGGTGACGATCAATATACCTATCGGAAAGGCATCGAGACCAAGACGCAGATCAAGCTCTCAAAAGAGGCGAACGCTGCGGACGCTTGAACCGAGGAGCTCCTCGGGAGCTCCGCCTGCTTCCTGATTGGCGGGGAGCTCGACGTTTGGAGCCGCCCTCATCCTAGGACCGATATGCGTGTTACTCCGACCGCTTTGAGCGAGGTCCTGCTTGTTGAGCCGACCGTTCACGGCGATTCGCGCGGCTTCTTCCTGGAAAGCTACAACGAGCGTCGCTTCAACGAGGCGATTGGCCGGGAGGTGCGGTTCGTGCAGGACAATCACAGCCGCTCGAGCAAGA
>JALYGI010000448.1 GCA_030777185.1 Pseudomonadota bacterium | reverse complement strand
CCAAGGAGGAGCTGAAGCGGCTCTATGAACGCGCCGGTCTTCGCCCCAGCGAAGGCCTTCGGGCCAAAGAGTCGCTTGCCTCCGATCTCGATCTCCTCGGCGGTCATGTCAGCGAGGACGCGATCCTCGACGCAATGATCGAGAACCCGATCCTCATCAATCGCCCGCTTGTGGAAACTGAAAAGGGCGTCCGCCTCTGCCGTCCTCAGGAGAAGGTCCGCGAAATCCTCTGAGCTTGCGCTGTTGCTGCATTGCAGCATAGTGAGGCGATGCAGGCTCGGATGCGATCGATTGCGGTTTACAGCCTGAAAGGCGGGGTCGGGAAAACCACGATCGCGGTCAATCTCGCCTGGGCGGCGGCCGCTCAGGCCCGTCGGCGGACCCTGGTCTGGGACCTCGATGGTCAAGCCGCCTCGACTTTCCTGCTGGGCGTGGAGCGAGGAGGCCTCGACGAGGCGCAGGCGGTGTTCGCCCGCGACGTCGCGCCCTCCAAGCTGATCCAGCCGACCGGGACCGACCGACTCGATATCCTGCCGGCCGATGCTTCGCTCCGGACGCTCGATCGCTTCTTCTTCGGCCTCGACAAGAAGAAGCGGCTGGAAAAGCTTCTTGAGCGGCTGGGAAAGGATTATGAGCGGGTCGTCCTCGATTGCCCGCCGGGCCTTGCCGAGACCAGTGAGCAGGTGTTGCGCGCCGCCGATCTCATCATCGTGCCGGTGATCCCTTCCCCGCTCTCGGAGCGGGCGCTGGAGGAAGTTGTCGAGTATCTCGACCGGCACGGCATCCGCAAAGGTGCGCTCCTCCCCGTCTACAACATGGTCGACCGGCGCCGCGCAATGCATCTTGCGGCATTGGAGAAAAATCCCAAATGGCCGGTCATACCAATGGCGAGCGCGATCGAGGCGATGTCGGCGCGGCACGAGGCGGTGGGGGCCTTCGCCGCGCGCTCGCCCGCCGCCGAAGCGCTCTCCCGGCTTTGGGCAGGAATCGATCGCCGCCTCTCCCGCACGCCGCGAGCCTGACCTCTCACTTTCCTGGGAGCCGGTTTGACGATCGATCGATCCCAGGCCCTAACTGGTTGACCGCACGCCAAAGCCTCTTCAAGCCGGAAAGCGGGATGGCGCTGCTCGATCCGGACCTGCTGCTTCGCGCTTATTCGATCGGCGTGTTTCCGATGTCGGACAGCCGCGACGCAAAGGAGGTCTTCTGGGTCGAGCCGCGGCGGCGCGCCGTCATTCCGCTCGATGGTTTTCGGATGGCCCGCTCGCTCCGCAAGACGATCCGCTCAGGCCCGTTCCAGGTCACCCGCGACACCGCCTTTGCCGCGGTGCTCCGTCACTGCGCGGATCGGGAGGAGACCTGGATTAACGTCGCAATCGAGGCGAGCTTCAACCATCTCCATCGGCTCGGCCACGCCCACTCGATCGAATGCTGGGAGGGTAAGGACCTTGTCGGCGGCCTTTATGGCGTCAAGCTCGGCGGCGCTTTCTTCGGCGAGAGCATGTTCTCGCTGCGCTCGGACGCCTCGAAGGTCGCCCTGGCCTGGCTGGTGGCGCGCCTGAAAGTGGGCGGCTTCAGCCTGCTCGACTGCCAGTTCATGACTGAGCATCTACGAAGCCTCGGCGCGATCGAAATCCCGCAGACGGATTACGTCTCGATGCTCGGATCCGCATTGTCGGCGGGCACGGTCGCGGGCGCTGACTTCGGCGCGCTGGATCGGTTGCTGGCGGGGGCTGCGGCATCGGGCGGCGGGACGGCTCCGGGATGCGTCATTGCGCAGCTCTTGGGCCAGACATCGTAGATCGGGTGCTCGACTACGTTCAGCGACGGCGTTTCCTTGTAGAGCCAGCCTGAGAAGACGCGCTGGAACTGGTCCTGCGGATTTCGCACGTCGACCTGGACGAAGGCGCCGGTGAGCCGCTGCACCTCCCATGGTGCGGATGTCTCACAAGCGCGGAGCCGCACGATGACGTCGCCGGCACGGAGCGCCTGCCCCGGCCTCATCGTGAGGTCGCGCGAAAGGCCGTTGCGCTTGTTGAGCAGCCCGATCACGGCGACCCGTTGGTTCATCGGTGTGGTGCCCGGCGCCAGCGCGGTCACGGTTTGCGGGATATCGACCGTTTCCGGCTCAGCTTCGGCTTCCGCCTTTTTGCGCTTTGTCTCGGGAATGTCGCCGCTGTTGCAGGCGACGAGCGCGAGCACGCCCGCAAGAATGAGCAAGCGCATCGTCTATTCGGGCGTCCAGGCCTGATAATCGCCGCTTGCCGCAGCGCGCTGGCCGCCGCGCTCGAGCGCTCCGGCCGGGCGATAGGCCTCGGCAGTGCCGGTGCGGTTCGGCGTAGGATCCTTCAGAAATTTGGGCTTCGGCGGCAGCACCTCGTCGGGAAGCCCCTCGATCTGGTGGTGCATCCAGCCGTACCAGTCCGGCGGAATCCGGCTCGCATCGTTGGAACCGTTATAGATCACCCAGCGCCGGTCGCCCTTCTTCGTCGTATAGTAGACGTTGCCGTAGACGTCGGTGCCCACCTTGCGACCGTTCCGCCAGGTGAAGAGCGAGGTTCCAACCGTGGCGCCGTTCCACCAGGTGAAGATCTTGCTGAAAAAGCCCATGCCGCCGCCTAGCGCTGAAGGACGACTGCATGCAAGGCTCTAGACTCCCCACCAGCCCAAGATCGAATAAGCTTTCAGCGGGGCTGAACCTCGACAACAAGCGGCCCTTTGGGGCCGTTGGCAATGCGCGCCTCGAGCGGCTGATCGGGAATGAGGTCGCTGAGGCCGCCGCGGCGGACGGTCTCCATATGGATGAAGATGTCTTCGCTGTCGTCATCCTCGCGAACCAGAAAGCCGTAGCCCTTCAAACGGTTGAACCATTTGACCCGAACCGGCTCGAACTCGCCGGCCTCGTCGGCGAGCGATGCCGGATCGATCCGCTCGGTCTTGCCCGACGCCGAGCGCGTGACGTCCGGAACCACGGCCTGGCTGAGATCGATCGACAGGATCTTGCGCGCCTGCAGGCCCCTTTCCTGCTGCGCGACGAGGCATTCGACGACGGCACCTTCCGGCAAGCTGCGGCGATCATGCTCCTTGAGCACGCTGAAATGGACGAGGATGTCGCCCGTGACGTCGTCGCTGACGAGGAAGCCGAAGCCGCGGGTCGCGTCGAACCACTTCATCGAGCCGGTTACCCGGAGAAGGCCTTCCTCCTCCTGGCGCGCAGCATCGTCTCCGCCCGAAAGCGAATGGCCGTCGTCTGCGAGCATGTTGCGGCGCGAATTCATCAACCCCCGATCAACCATGGAAGTGCGTGAGTATCATGGCTTTTGCGGCCTTGTGAACCATTCAGCCAGCTTTTTCTAAATGTCGTCCGAATCTGGGATGTCGTCCGCAGAAGCGTTCAGGACCTGTTTGACGATTTCGAACGAATGCCCGGCCCGAACCATGGCGGCGAAGGCTTTCTGCGCAGTCTCCCGATCGGCGGCCGCCGTCGCATAGGGCCCGATGCGCTTTCGCTTGGCAAAGCGGAGCGCAGCCTCGACTGCCCCTTCCCTGGTCTGCTCCCTCGCCTCCGCAGCGTCGCCGTCCTCAACTCCGGCGGCTCGAAGCGCCTGGCTCACGCGTCGCTCGCCATAGCCCCTCCTCTGGAGCGAGGCGGCCCGCGCGGTTGCGAAGGCGCCGTCGTCGATATAGCCGAGCGCGCTCAGCCGCTCGGCGAGGGCGCTGATATTCGGAGCCTCCCCTTCCCAGCCCCGCTCCTTCACCTTACGGGCAAGGTAGGACTTCACCTTGGCCTTGGTCGTCGCGTAACGGCCGACATAGTGGAGCGCGAGCCTCTCCAACCCCTCGCGATCGAGTGGCGGGCGGGGCTTTTTGTGACGTTCAGGCTCCAAGCGCCATGATTGTGCCATAGTCGGGCCGGAATAAGAACGCGCCTTGTACCGAGATGCGGATCCTGACGCGACATGATCCACACCGATTTCAATGGAACGACGAGGACTCAGCTGCAAGTGCTTCAAAAAACTGAAGGCAAGGCAATGGCGCGCAAGAGCGGAGCGCGCGAAGCGCTCTCTCCCACGCCGACGGCGGACGCCCTGCCGCGCCGCTTTGCCGACTTTGCAACCCTGCGGGAAGCGCTCGATTATGCCGCGAGCGGCGTTCGCGGGCTTAATTTCCATGACCCCCGCGGTCAACTGACCCGCGCCTATCGGTTTGCTGAGCTCCGCGAGGATGCAATCGCCGCCGCGTACCGCCTTATCGCGCGGGGGGTGAAGCCGGGTGAGCGAATCGCGATCATCGCCGAGACGGGGCCGGAATTCGCCGCCTTGTTCTTCGGCTCCATCTATTCCGGCGCTTGGCCGGTTCCGCTTCCGCTCCCCACCTCCTTCGGCGGCAGGGACAGCTATATCGATCAGCTTTCGGTCCAGCTCAAAAGCTCGGATCCCAAGCTGCTCTTCTATCCCGCCGAGCTCGCGAGCATAGCGGGCGCCGCCGCCGACGCGGTGGGCGTAACGAGCGTGGATTGGGAAAGCTTCGCCGATCTGCCGGCTCCCCAGGCCGCGCTGCCGGAGGCAAGCCCGGACGATATCGCTTACCTTCAATATTCGAGCGGCTCGACCCGTTTTCCCCACGGAGTCGCCGTCACACATCGCGGGCTGCTCAACAACCTTGCGGCGCATAGCCACGGCATGGAGGTGACGGACACCGACCGCTGCGTTTCCTGGCTGCCTTGGTATCACGACATGGGCCTGGTCGGCTGCCTCCTCTCTCCCGTCGCCAACCAGGTTTCGACCGATTACCTCAAGACGGAGGATTTCGCGCGGCGCCCGCTCGCCTGGCTCGACCTCATCAGCCGCAACCAAGGGACGACGCTCAGCTATTCGCCCACCTTCGGATACGACATCTGCGCGCGCCGGGTCTCGAGCCAGACGCAGGTCGCCGACCGCTTCGATCTTTCGCGCTGGCGGGTGGCGGGCAACGGCGCGGACATGATCCGGCCCGACGTGATGCAGGCCTTCGTCGATGCCTTTGCGGATGCCGGCTTCCAGGCGACGAGCTTCCTGCCGAGCTACGGCCTTGCCGAGGCGACGCTGGCTGTTTCGATCATGCCGCCGGGTGAAGGTATCACGGTCGAGCTCGTCGAGGAGACGCTCCTCTCCGGTGCTTCCGAAGGCAGGCGTGACCGTCCGCAGCGTTACCGGGCGATCGTCAATTGCGGCAAGCCGGTCAGGGACATGGAAGTCCAGATCCGCGACGAAGAAGGGCGCCCCCTCCCCGAGCGCGCCATCGGCAAGGTCCATTGCCGCGGGCCCTCCGTCATGGTTGGGTATTTCCGTGACGAGGAGGCGACTGCAGCCTGCCTCAGCAGCGACGGTTGGCTGGACACGGGCGACATGGGCTACGTGTCGGATGGCTACATCTACATTGTCGGCCGCGCCAAGGACATGATCATCATCAACGGCAAAAATCACTGGCCTCAGGACATCGAATGGGCGGTGGAGCAATTGCCGGGCTTCAAGGCGGGCGACATTGCCGCCTTCTCGATCACAACGCCGGGCGGCGAGGAGACGCCGGCGGTGCTCGTCCAGTGCCGGACGTCCGATCTCGGCGAGCGCGAGCGGCTGCGGCACGAGATCCGTGAGCGAGTGCGCTCGATCACTGGCATGAATTGCGTGATCGAACTCGTCCCGCCCCGCACGCTGCCACGGACGAGCTCCGGAAAGCTCAGCCGCGCCAAGGCCCGCAACCTTTATTTGTCCGGCGAGATCCAGCCCTACGACATCGCTGCCTGAGCCTGCTTTTTCGAGAGGTCGCGCGGCATCGGCGAAGATGCTCCAAAGCGGGTTGGAATACGCTCAAGCTGCGCCGCAGCCGCTTGGAAGAGCGAACGGCAGGATGGGGCCTCAGCCCCTTGCACTCCCCTCCCCCCACCGCTAATAACCCGGGGCTCCGGCTCCTAGGAGTGTAGCTCAGCTGGTAGAGCATCGGTCTCCAAAACCGAGGGCCGTGGGTTCGAGTCCCTCCACTCCTGCCACTTCAGCCGGAGCGCGGATCCCGGGTTCCGGGGCGACCGCGGCGAGATGAGGTCAAGGCCGCTCCGGAGGCTTCCGGGTCGCGGCCATTGGCCTCTTTTGTGTTGTTTTGAACTTTGAAGGTGTGAGCC
>JALYGI010000447.1 GCA_030777185.1 Pseudomonadota bacterium | reverse complement strand
CATGCTGGCCGACGAAGGTCCCGCCCTTCGACAAAGGCTCCATCTGCCCATCGACGAGCAGGCGCTGGTTCGGAAGCTCGCGGCGACCCTTGGACGAGAATGAGAAGAGCGTTCCTGCGCCGCCTTCAATGTCGATCCAGCCGTCGGTGCGCGTCGCGCCGGTCTCGAAGCTCAATTCGTACAGCTCTTCCTTGCGCGCCATGATTGCATTGGCGAGGTCCTTCAGCATCCACGCCCGCTCGTGGAAGGTCATGCGCCTCAGCGCCGGCCCGCCGACATTGCGCGCGTGATCGAGCATTGCCTTGAAATCGAGTCCCTGGCTGCCGGTGGTCGCCACCACCTCGCCGCTGACTGCGCTATGCACCTCGGCAAGGCCGCCCGAGGCCTGGTACCAGCCGTCATGGGCGTAGTTGAGCAGGTTGATCGTCTTCATAGGTTTATCCTTCTTGCGTCATTGCGAGCGCAGCGGAGCAATCCATGGATTGCCCGTCGCTGCGCTCCTCGCAATGACGTCACCGTCCCGTGAAATTCGGCGTGCGTTTCTGCATGAAGGCGGCAACGCCCTCGCGATAATCCTCGCTCCCGCCCAGCTCGCGCATGGTGTCGCGCTGGAGCTCGAGCTCCTCGTCGAGGCTGTGCCCCCAGCTTTCGCGGATCATCTTCTTGATCGCGGCAAGCCCGCGCGTCGGCGCCGAGGCGAAGCGGCTCGTAAGCGCGTCCACTTCTTCATCGAGCTGGTCGTCCTCGACCGCGCGCCAGATCAGGCCCCATCGTTCGGCCTTTTCCGCCGGCAGCGGCTCGGCGGTGAGCGCCAGCCCCAGCGCCCGCGCCTGGCCGACGAGCCGCGGCAGAACCCAAGTCCCGCCGCTGTCCGGGATGAGCCCGATGCTTGCGAAGGACTGGATGAATTTCGCGGATTTGGCGGCGATGACGATGTCGCAGGCGAGCGCGATATTGGCACCGGCGCCGGCCGCGACGCCGTTCACCCGCGCGATTACTGGAAAGGGGAGGGAGGTGAGCGTCCGGATCAGCGGATTATATCTTTTCTCCACCGACTCGCCGAGGTCCACGCTCTCGCCCGGCGCCACAGCCCGGTCATTGAGATCCTGGCCGGCGCAGAAGCCGCGTCCTGCGCCGGTCAAGACCAGCACTCGTGCTCCTTCGAGACCGCCTAGCGCATCGGCCACTTCCTCATGCATCTCGACGGTGAAGCTGTTGAGGCGGTCGGGGCGGTTCAGCGTCAGGCGGGCGATGCCGTCCTCCAGCTTGAAGTCGATGGTTCGGTAGGCCATGGCCGCTGCTCTAGCTAAGGAGCAGGGGTGAGCGCAAACGACATAGCCGCCCGGGTCGCCGCCACGATGCTTTCGAGAGAAGGCACCGGCCCCGCCTGGGGCATCGCGATCGAGGAAGCGCGCGAGGGTTATGCCCGCATCTCGATGCGGCTTCGCGCCAGCATGCTGAACGGCCATGGCACCGCGCATGGTGGAATGATCTTCGCGCTTGCCGACACCGCCTTCGCCTATGCCTGCAACAGCCGGAACGTGAAGACCGTCGCCGCCCAGGCTTCGATCAGCTTCCTTGATGCTGCACGCGAGGGCGAGCTCCTCACCGCCGAAGCGCAGGAGCAGGCCCTTGCGGGCCGCTCCGGCGTTTACAATGCGAGCGTGAGGGGCGAGGACGGCCGCTTCATCGCCATCTTCCAGGGCCTGTCACGGACCATCGGCGGCCCGATCATCGGAGACCAGATATGAGAGAGATGACCGAAGCCTATATCTGCGATGCAGTGCGGACGCCGATCGGCCGCTATGGCGGCTCGCTCGCCCATGTCCGCGCCGACGACCTGGCGGCGATCCCGATCAAGGCCCTCATGGACCGCAACCCCAATGTTGATTGGAACGAGGTGGACGACGTCATCCTCGGCTGCGCCAACCAGGCGGGCGAGGACAATCGCAACCTCGCGCGCATGGCGGGGCTGCTCGCCGGTCTCCCGCACGTGTCCGGCGGCGTCACCCTCAACCGGCTCTGCGGCTCGGGGATGGATGCAGTAACCATGGCGGCGCGCGTGGTCCGCGGCAGCGATGCCGACCTGGTGATCGCCGGCGGCTCGGAGAGCATGAGCCGCGCGCCCTTCGTCATGGCAAAAGCGACGAGCGCGTTCGACCGAAATGCCGAGATGTACGACACCACGATCGGCTGGCGCTTCGTCAACCCGAAGATGAAGGGCGCCTATGGCGACGACACCATGCCTTCCACGGCCGAGAACGTTGCGCAGGAATGGCAGGTAAGTCGCGAGGACCAAGACGCGTTTGCCGTTCGCAGCCAGGAAAAAGCGTCGGCGGCGCAGGAAAATGGCCGCTTCGCCGCCGAGATCGTGCCGGTCTCGATCCCACAGCGCAAGGGCGAGCCGCTGACCGTCGACCGCGACGAGCATCCGCGTAAAACCAGCGTCGAAGCGCTCGGCCGGCTGAAGCCGATCGTCCGCTCCGACGGCACCGTCACGGCGGGCAATGCCTCCGGCGTCAACGACGGCGCCGCTGCGATGATCGTCGCCAGCGAGGAAGCCGCCCGGCGCAACGGCCTCACGCCCCGCGCCCGAATCGTCGGCGGCGGAATTGCCGGCGTCGAGCCCCGCATCATGGGCATCGGCCCGGCGCCTGCCTCGCAGAAGCTGCTGAAGCGGCTGGGCCTCGCAATCTCGGACATGGACGTGATCGAGATCAACGAGGCGTTCGCCGCTCAGGCGCTTCCCGTGCTCCGCGAGCTCGGCCTCCCCGATGATGCGCCTCATGTGAACCCCAATGGCGGCGCCATCGCGCTTGGCCATCCGCTCGGCATGTCCGGCGCGCGCCTCGCGCTGACCGCAACCGAAGAGCTTCACCGCACCGGCGGCCGCTACGCGCTTTGCGCAATGTGCATCGGCGTCGGCCAGGGCATTGCATTGGTAATCGAACGCGTTTGACTGAACGCCTATGGTGATCCCCGAGGAGACAAGAGATGGAGCAGGCCGAAAGTGATTGGGTCGCCGCGGGCGAAGATTTGCTCGAAGGGGTGATCGAGCTTCGCCGCGCGATCCATGCCGATCCCGAGATCGGCCTCGACTGCGCGCGCACCACAGCCAAGATCAAGGCCGCGCTTGCAGGCCTGCCGCTCGAATTTCGGGAGGGGCCCTCGACCTCTGGCTTGGTCGCGATCCTGCGCGGCGGCGGCGACAATGG
>JALYGI010000446.1 GCA_030777185.1 Pseudomonadota bacterium | reverse complement strand
TGCCAAGGTCGCGGATGCGGCAGCCATCGCCGCGGCACGGCTCATTGCCGAGCAGCACGACCCGCAGGCCGATCGCGCGATGGTCGACCAGACGATCGCAGGGCTGGGGCGCCCGCACTGATCCTCTTCCGCATCAGCCCGCGCTGAGGATCATGCCGGGGGCATGATCCAGCGGGCTGATCTTCAAGGGAGGGGAGGCAGCGAAGGCGCCGCTTCGACTAGATTGACACGTGTCGAGCAAATCTAGCCTCCCTAAACGGGAGAAAGAGGAAGCGCCGCTTCGACTAGTGACCTCAGTGTCGCACTACTCCGCCGCCTCGGCCTGCTCTTCCGTCTCGCTCTGCTGCCGCGACCACATTTCCGCGTAGAGGCCGTTCTTGCGCAGGAGCTCGGCGTGGGTGCCGCGTTCGGCGACCCGGCCCTGGTCCAGGACGACGATCTGATCGGCGTCCACCACCGTCGAGAGCCGGTGCGCGATGACGATGCTGGTCCGTTTCGCCGTGACGTCGCTGAGCGTCGCCTGGATCGCAGCCTCGGTGCGGCTGTCGAGCGCGCTCGTAGCTTCGTCCAGGATCAGGATCGGCGGGTCCTTGAGCAGGGTGCGGGCAATGGCGACGCGCTGCTTCTCGCCGCCGGACAGTTTGAGGCCCCGTTCGCCGACCTTGGACTCATAGCCTTCCGGCAGGCTGAGGATGAAGTCGTGGATCGCCGCTCCCCTGGCGGCGGCCACGATCTGCTCCCCTGTCGCGCCGTCGGTGCCATAGCCGATATTGTAGCCGATCGTGTCGTTGAACAGCACCGTGTCCTGCGGAACGATGCCGAGCGCGGCGCGCAGGCTCTGCTGGGTCACGGCGGTGATGTCCTGCCCGTCGATGGTGATGCGCCCCTCCGTCGGCTCGTAGAACCGGAACAGGAGGCGCGAGAGCGTCGACTTGCCGGCGCCGGACGGCCCGACCACCGCCAGCGTCGTTCCCGGCTTCACCTCCAGATCCACGCCCTTCAGGATCGTGCGCTCTGGATCATAGGCAAAATGCACATTCTCGAGCCGGACCAGGCCGGCGGTGACCTTGAGATCGGGCGCACCTGGGCGGTCCCGGACCTCGGCGGGGGTATCGATGACGCCGAACATCGCCTCCATGTCGGTGAGGCCCTGCCTGATCGTGCGATACACCCAGCCGAGCATGTCGAGCGGGCGGAAGAGCTGGGCGAGCAACGTGTTCACCAGCACGACGTCGCCGGTCGAGAAGGCGCCGCGGCTCCAGCCCCAGACGGTATAGGCCATCGCCCCGCCCATCATCAGGTTGGTGATCAGCGCTTGGCCGATGTTGAGCGCGGCGAGCGAGGTCTCGTTCTTGACGGCGGCATGGGCGAATTGTTGGACGGCATGGCCATAGCGCCGCGCCTCCCGCTCCTCCGCCCCGAAATATTTGACGGTCTCGTAGTTGAGGAGCGAGTCGACCGCCCGCGCGATCGCTTGGTTGTCGACGTCGTTCATCTGGCGCTGCAGCTTGGAACGCCACTCCGTCACCACCCGCGTGAAAATGATGTAGGCCGCGACCATGACCAGAGTGGCCACGACCAGGCCGGGGCCGAACTTCACGCCGAAGATGATGCAGATCACCACGAGCTCGATCACCGTCGGCGCGACGTTGAACAGCAGGAAGTAGAGCATCATGTCGATGCTCTTCGTTCCGCGCTCGACGATCTTGGTGAGCGCGCCCGTGCGTCGCTCGAGATGATAGCGAAGCGACAGCGAGTGGATGTGACGGAACACGCTCTCGGCGAGCCGGCGGGCGGCATCCTGGCCGACGCGTTCGAAGATCGCGTTCCTCACATTTTCGAAAAAGACGCTGGCGAAGCGCGCTCCGGCATAAGCGAGCACGAGTCCGATCGCGAGGCCGACCGCGGCTCCGGTGCCGGCCGACATCCGGTCGATCGCCGCGCCGTAGACGAAGCCGGTGCTGAGCGAGATGCCCTTGGCGAGCAGCACCAGCAGGAAGGCGATGACGACGCGGGCGCGCAGCCCCGGCTCGTTCTTCGGCCACAGATAGGGAATGAAGCGGCGGAGCGTCCCCCAGCCCCCCTCCGGGCGCGTCGGCTCGTTCGTCGCGGGAGAGTGCATCCCGATCTAAGTAAGGGTGCGGCTCGCAAACACCAAGCTACCATAAAATTACGGAGGCGAATCAATAGGAACCGTTTGAATCCTCGGCTGTTTACCATCTTCAGTAGAGTGGGGAGGCGTTATGGGTGCGGCATTTTACATCATGGCCATACTGGGCTGCGGCGAGGCCGAGGCGCAGTGCGAAACCGTTGCGACGGTTGCCGCCCGCTATGAAAGCGCCGAGGCCTGCAACGCAGCTACCCAGAGCGCGATCGAGGAGCATAGCGACGCGCTGTTCCCGGTGGTGGTCGCCCAGTGCCGACCGGCCAATCAGCCGAGCGCGCAGCAAGTCTGGGCCGACGAGGTGAAGCGCCCCGGCGCGGAGGACCGCCCGCAGATCCAACGCGCCTCTTACAAGCCGGTCCGCCTCGCGCGCCGCTGATCTTCTTTACATTGCTACACTTCGAAGGGCGTCGCGGTGCGATGCCCTTTTCTTTGTCTGGCGTCATGCCGCCCGATGTTGGGAACCGCTCCATGCGCCGCCGGTTGTTTGGTCAACCTCAAAGGAGACATTGGTCGTGAGCAAGAACCTTCACAATCCTGATTCCACGGATCAGGCGCTCAACCAGAACAATCAGATGTCGGACGATCCGGGCGACGGCAGCCGCAATTCCTTTGTCCTTGGCAAGGACGGCAACACGCCGCTCGAACGGGCGCCGAAGCAGGATGCGCAGGATCAATCGACGATCGAAGCCTTCGGCAAGGAAGGCGCCGGCATCGCCGCGAAGGAATAGCCTATGTCGGAGACCGAAACCCTCGAGATGATCCACGAGGATGCCCTTCCGGGGCATGAAAGCGAGCTCGAGAAGAAGCCCGAATGGGAGCCGCGTTATCCCGGGTCGGGCCGTCTCGAGGGCAAGGTCGCTTTGATCACCGGCGCCGACAGCGGCATCGGGCGGGCCGTCGCCGCCTTGTACGCGCGCGAGGGCGCCGATGTGGCGATCCTCTACCTCTGCGAGCATGACGACGCGGCGAAGACTCGGCAGATCGTCGAGCAAGAGGGACGGCGGGCGATCACAATCGCGGGCGACGTCGGCGACAAGCAGTTTTGCGAGCGCGCGGTTGCCGAAACCGTGGAAAGGCTCGGCGGCCTCGACATCCTGGTCAACAATGCCGCCGAGCAGCATCCCGACAAGGAGATCACCGACATCAGCGAGGAGCAGCTGAAGCGGACCTTCCAGACCAACATCTTCGGCTATTTCTTCATGGTCCAAGCGGCGCGGCCGCACCTCCAGAAGGGCTCCGTCATCATCAACTGCACGTCAGTGACGATGTACCAGGGATCCAAGGAGCTGCTCGATTATTCGGCCACCAAGGGCGCGATCACGGCCTTCACCCGCTCACTGTCGGAAAACCTCGTCGACAAAGGAATTCGGGTGAACGCGGTGGCGCCCGGGCCGATCTGGACTCCGCTCAATCCGTTCGGCGGCTCCACGCCCGAAAAGATGGAGACCTTCGGGGAAAGCGTGCCGATGGGGCGCCCGGGCCAGCCGAACGAGGTGGCGCCCAGCTTCCTGTTCCTCGCCTGCGAGGATTCAAGCTATATGTCGGGCCAAGTCCTGCATCCAAACGGCGGGACCATCGTCAACGGCTAGAAGGGGCGGCGGGTGCGGAAATATCAAAGCTTCCGCGAATTCTGGCCCTTCTACCTGCGCGAGCATGCCAAGCGGCGCACCCGCGGCTTCCATTATGCCGGCACGTCGCTGGTCGTGCTCCTCGCAGCGGCGGCCGTCGTCACCGCCAATTGGTGGCTGCTGGTCGCGATGCCGGTGGCCGGCTATTCCTTTGCCTGGGCGAGCCACGCCGCAATCGAGCGCAACCGTCCCGCCACCTTCACCTATCCCGGCTGGTCGCTCCGCGCCGACTTCAGGATGTGGTGGCTGTGGCTCACCGGCCGGCTCGGGCCGGAGCTCCGAGCCGCCGGGGTGAGGCCCGACGGCACGGTGGAGCAGCCTGCGGAGCGGGTCTAGACCAAGATCGTTCCAGTCTGAGCCGGCCTCAAACGAGAATCTTGGTCACATTGGAAATCGAAAGCCTGATTCACGCCATCGGCCGAAGCGCGAAAACGCTTCGACAAGACGATCAGGCTCTAGCGCCCCTGAGCGCGCCAGCGCTTGACGACGCGCGTGACCATCGCCTCTTCCTCGCCGCTCTGCTTCCACAGTTCGGAGAAGACCGGGTCCGCGGAGGCGGGGCAGCGATCGCGCTCGAGATCGTCAAAGGCGACGCGGATTGGGATCGACACGCCTTCTCCGCAAACGATGCATTCGCGGTTGCGAAGCGCCGGGATGACGTCGAGGAAGCCGCGCGCGCCTTCCGGCATCGCCGCCTTCACGAAGAGCTGGTCGCGTTCGTTGTTGAGACGCATCGAGATGATGGTGCCGCACTGGGAAAGCACGCCTTCCGCCAGATCGGACGGCCGCTGGGTGATCAGGCCCAGCGAAACGCCGTATTTACGGCCCTCCTTGGCGATCCGCTCGAGGATCTTGCGAACCGCCTGGCCGCTCGACGTCTTGTCGGCAGGAACGTAGCGGTGTGCTTCTTCGCAGACCAGAAGCACCGGCCGCTGGAGCTCGTTGCGTGACCAGATGGCATAGTCGAACACCAGCCGCGAAAGCACTGCGACCACCACCGAGGTGATGTCGGAAGGGACGCCCGAGACGTCCACGATCGAGATCGGCTTCCCCTTTGCGGGCAGGCGGAAGATCTTCGAGATGAAGCTGGTCATGCTGTCGGCGACGAGCATGCCGGAGAACATGAAGCTGTAGCGCGGATCGGCCTTGAGCTCATCAATCTTGGTCTTGAGCCGCATGTAAGGCGCGGTGTCGGTCGCCTTGTTGAGGAGGCCCATCTCGTTCTGGATCGCGTTCGACAGGTCGCTCAGCGTGTAGGGGATCGGCGAGTCGACGGTGAGCTTCGTCAGCCCCTCGGCGGCGCGGTTCTTGCTCCGCGCCAAGAGCAGGCACTTGGCAAGGATGTCGCTGTCCTGCTGCTTGTTGGCGCCGGACGAGGTGACCATCACCTCGCAATGCTCTTCGAAATTCATCAGCCAATAGGGCATTGCGAGATTGTCGACGTTGAACAGCTCGCCATAGCCCTTGAACGCCGCCGAATATTCGCCGTGCGGATCGATCATCACGATATGGCCTTCGGGCGCCATGTCGCAGATGCGGTGCATGATGAGCGCAGCCGAGGTGGATTTACCGGTACCGGTCGATCCCAGCAGAGCGAAATGCTTGCCGAGCATTGCGTCGATATAGAGCGCCCCGCGCACGTCTTTGGTGGGATAGACGGTGCCGATCTCAATATGCGGCCGGTCATCGGCGGAGAACATCTGCTTGAGATCGTTGCCCGTCACCGGGAACACGCGATTGCCGGGAATGGGATAGCTGGTGATGCCGCGCTTGAAGTCGACGAGCTTGCCGGACTGATCATGCTCGTCGCCTTCCCCGAGGAAGTCGATATCCGCTATGACGACGGCTTCATCCTCGGCCGACACCTTTAGGTTCCGGACGTTGGCGAGCAGCCACTTGCGGCCGCATTCGAGCTTCACCTGGCTGCCGACCTGGCCTGAGAGCGCAACGCTCGGATCGGGGTCGCTGGCAAGATCCCTCAGCCGTTGCGCCTCGATCCTGATCCGGGAACCGCCGCCCGAAATCTCGATCACCGATCCGATCGGCTCGTGCTGGTTCCGGACGGGGGCCGGGGCCCGGATCACTGGAGCGGTCTCGCCCGGCTGTTCCTGGCCCTGAAAGCCGTGCAGGTTGATCATGTCGGTCATGGCGCGCTTGATATCCCCCGGTTGCCCAATCCTTCGCTGCCATCGCTAAGTCATAAGGGTAAAGAAGCTGTTGCATCGGGCATCAGAGCCTGTTTGGGAGCGGGCTGGCGCCGAGCCCGAGAAATGCGCTCTTGAGCGCATTCCAAACAGACTCTCAGCCGCGGCGGAATGCGGCGCTGGCTCCCCAGCCGAGCAGGAGCGAGACGGCAACCGCGACCAGCCCGTAGGCCAGCGACCAGCGATCGGCGGCCATTGCGACGAAACGCTCGAAACCAAGCTTCTCGATTCGGATCTCGCGCACCGCCGCAGCCAGCACGCGCCCGTCACGGATCAGGAATGTCTCGGCCGTATATTCCCCCACCGGCACCCGGGCCGGGATGTTGATCCGCGCCCGGTAAAGCACGCCGTCGGTGATCTCGACGCCGTTCGGATCCTCCTGGTAGAGCTGCTGGCGCTGCATCAGGCCGATCAGCCCCGCCTCGAAACGCTGCCGTTCCTCCGGGCTCGCACCCGCTCCGGGGGACAGCTGGAGATTCTGAAGGCCGAGCTCATAAATCGCGGCCGTCCGCTCATCGACCAGCTGCGACATCGGCCGGGATGCGGCGACGGCGTAGAAAGTAGGCGCGGAACGGAAGCGTTCGCTCTCGACGTTCATCCAGATGCCCGCCACCTTCTGCTTCTCGCGCACGAGGATCGGCTGCATCGGGCCCTTCACCACCACGGCCACGTCGACCCGCTCGGTCGGCACGCGCCCGCCGGGATAAAGGATCGCCCCGAACAGCAGCAGTTCCGCCCCCGTGAAGGAATATCGGATCTGGATCTCGCGCTGCGACACGTCGGGCACCAGCTTTGGCTCGGTCGCGCCGACCGCCAGCGGCAGGAACAGGAAGAGGGCAAGCGCGCGGATCAGTCTCACAGCAGTTCGACCGTGTAAATGTCCGGCGGTCGCCAACCGAGCCCCACCGCCATGCGGAAGGCCACCGCCAGAACGATGATCGCCAGGAACATGCGCAGGAGCTCGGGTTTTGCCTTTTGCGCGAAGCGGGCCCCGAACTGTGCGCCGATGACGCTGCCCAGAAGCAGGAGCACGGCAAGGACGATGTCGACCGATTTGGTGGTGGTCGCATGAACGATCGTCGTCGCCGCCGTCACGAACAGGATCTGCATCAGCGACGTTCCGACGACAACGGCGGTCGACATGCCCAAGAGGTAGATCATCGCCGGCACGACAAGGAAGCCTCCGCCGACCCCCAGAAGCACGGTCAGCACGCCCGAGAAGAAGCCCAGCAGCAGCGGCGCCAGGGGCGAGATGTAAAGCCCCGATTGGTAGAAGCGCCACCGCATCGGCAGGATCGCGATCACGGGATTGTGCCGCCGCCGCGGCTTGGCATTCGGCTTTGGCTTGAGGATGTCCAGCGCCGTCGCGGCTTCCTTGGCCATCAGGAGCCCGATGCTGCCGAGCAGGATCACGTAAAGGAGCGCGATCACGGTATCGATCTGCCCGGTGTCCTGGAGCAGGCGAAAGACCCCTCCACCCGCTAATGAGCCGAGAGTGCCGCCCGCCACCAGCACCGCGCCCATTCGATAATCGACGCCGCGCCTCCGCCGGTACGCCATCATGCCGGAAACGCTCGTTCCCGTAATTTGCGTCGTCGAGGAGGCGACCGCCACCGCCGGCGGGATGCCGTAGAAGATGAGGATCGGCGTCGTCAGGAAACCGCCGCCTACCCCCACCATCCCGCTCAAGAGGCCCACGACCCCGCCGAGCCCGATGATCACGAGCGCGTTGACGGAAAGACCGGCGATCGGGAGGTAGATGTCCACCAGCCGGGAAGTAGCGGTTCGGAGCGGTGGGCGGAAGGCGAGCGAAGCCGCGGCCCCGTAAAAAGCTGTGGAGAGCGTCGGCGCCTGCCGTTTTCCCGCCATTCCCTCCCGACAGTTCAATCTCAGCCGAATGGAAAGGGCCTGATTCACTCTCGGCGAAGCGCGTAGCGCTTCCACCTCAACCGATCAGGCCCTAGGACCCTCCGCGATGGTGGCTCCCAAACAACGAACCGGCGCAAGATCAGCGCTGCGAGACTTCCTCAGCAGCGAGGCAACTGGCGGCCTGTTGCTGATGGCGGCCGCGGCGCTGGCGCTGATCGTCGCCAACAGCCCGCTTGCGCACGCCTATCACGACCTGCTCGATGCCCCGCTGGGGCCGGAGCTGACGCCGAAGCTTGGCCCCATGACGCCGCATCTGTGGATCAACGATGGCCTGATGACCGTCTTCTTCCTGCTCGTCGGTCTGGAGATAAAGCGGGAGTTCCTCGACGGGCGCCTCAGCAGCTGGGACCGGCGGCGGCTTCCGTTCATCGCCGCCGGGGCAGGCATGGCGCTTCCAGCGATGCTTTATCTCTTCGCAGCCCGGCACAATCCTGAGCTCACCAGCGGCTGGGCGATCCCCGCCGCCACCGACATCGCCTTTGCGATCGGCGTGCTCGCATTGCTCGGCTCCCGCGCGCCAGCCTCGCTCAAGCTGTTCCTCGCCACGGTCGCCATCGTCGACGACATGGGCGCGGTGGCGATCATCGCGCTCGCCTACACGCCCTCGATCAGCACCCTTTATCTAGGGATCGCCGCCGGCATTCTCTTCATCCTCTATGCGATGGGCAAGAGCGGCATCCGCGCGCTGTGGATCTATCTGCTCGGCGCTCTCCTGCTCTGGTTCGCGGTGCTCCTCTCGGGTGTCCATGCGACGGTCGCTGGCGTGCTTGCCGCCACTGCCATCCCTCTCGTCAAAACGCCCGGCGCGCCCGACGCTGCCAATTCGCCGCTCCACCGGCTCGAGCACATGCTTGCGCCGATCGTGGCGCTCGTGATCGTGCCCCTGTTCGGCTTCGCCAATGCCGGTATCTCGCTCGAAGGCTTGAACATGGAAAGCATCTTCGCGCCGCTTCCGATGGGAATCGCGGCTGGTCTCTTCCTCGGCAAGCAGCTCGGGATCTTCGCCGCCGTCTGGCTGTCGGTGAGGTTCGGCCTCGCCTCGCGCCTCGGCGGCGCCAGCTGGATCCAGGTCTATGGCGTCTGCCTGCTCTGCGGCATCGGCTTCACCATGAGCCTGTTCATCGGTGCGCTCGCTTTCCCACAGCAGCCGGAATTGGTCGAAGAAGCCAAGATCGGAATCCTGCTAGGCTCCTTCCTTTCGGCCGCGATGGGCTATGCCCTGCTCCGAGTGGCGCCGCAACCGGCAGACCGGGCGGCCCTGTCTCCCGGCGAGGGCCAGGGGGATCTCGGAGAAAAACACCTGGAGGAGCAACGCGGATGAGACTGCTGGCACCCATCGCGGCGCTCCTGATCCTCGCCGGCTGCGTGTCTGGGGGCCGGTCCCCTGACAGCCTGGATCGCATCGCGGCCGATTATGTTCGGATGACGCTGGAGATCGGCGAGCGCGAACCCGGCTATGTCGATGCTTATTACGGGCCGGCCCAATGGCAGGCGGCTGCAAAGGCTGCACCGCGCGCGCTGCCGGAGCTTGCCGCCGCCGCAGCCGAACTCAGCGCCCGCACCACCGCAATCCCTCCTTCGCACCTCGACTCGATGGAGCGCCGCCGCCGCGAGTTCCTGCTCGCGCAGCTCCGGGCCGCCCAGACGCGTCTCCGGATGCTCCGCGGCGAGAAACTGAGCTTCGCCGAGGAAGCGCATGGCCTGTTCGGAGTGCGCGTCGATCTGAGGCCGCTTGCCAGCTACGATGCGCTACTCACCCGGCTGCAGCGGCTGGTGCCTGGCACAGGGAGCCTTGCCGAAAGGGTCGACGCCTTTCAGGATCGCTTCACCATCCCCAAGGAGCGGCTCCGCCCGGTCTTCGACGCCGCCATCGCGGAATGCCGTCGCCGCACCGCCCGGCATATCGCGCTTCCCGCCGGCGAGAGCTTCACCATGGAGTTCGTCACCGGCAAGAGCTGGTCCGGCTACAATTATTATCAGGGTAACTTCAAAAGCCTGATCCAGATCAACACCGATCTTCCGATCCGCATCAGCCGCGCGGTGGATCTCGGCTGCCACGAAGGCTATCCGGGCCACCACGCGCTCAACATGCTGTTGGAGCAGCGCCTCACCAAGGAGCGCGGCTGGATCGAGTTCAGCGTCTATCCGCTTTATTCGCCGCAATCCTTGATCGCCGAGGGAACGGCCAATTACGGGATCGACCTTGCCTTTCCAGGGCCTGAGCGGCTTCGCTACGAGACTGCGGCGCTTTATCCGCTCGCCGGCCTATCCACGCGCGATGCGGACAAATATTTGGCGCTTATCGAAGCGACGCGCGGCCTTCAGGGCGCTCGCTTCACCATCGCGCGCGAATATCTGGAGGGCCGCATCGACCGCGCCCAAGCGGTCGAACTCACCCGGAAATACCAGCTCGTTTCCATGAAGCGCGCCGAGCAGCTCATCGACTTCACCGAGCAATATCGAAGCTACGTGATCAATTACGGCCTCGGCCAGGACATGGTGGAGGCCTATGTCGAAGCCGCGGGCAGCACGCCGCAGGCGCGCTGGGCGGCGATGGAGCGGATCATCTCCGAACCGACCTTGCCGAGCGACCTGCTTGTCCGGGCGCCCTGATGCGCTGCTTCTTCGATCCCCGTCAGCTCGCGCACGCCCCCGCCGTCGAGCTCCACAATGGCGGCTTCATGCCCTATGCGGAAACGGCGGCACGGGCGGAGTCGATCCTCTCGGCGATCGGCAGGACGGAGCGCCCTCAAGATGGCGGCGAAGCGCCGATCCTTCGCGTCCACCCCGCGGACTATCTCGACTTCTTGAAATCGGCGCATCGCGACTGGGTAAAAGCGGGACGGGAAGGGGATGCCTTTCCCTACGCCTTCCCGGTGGTGCGCCGCCGGCCCTTGGCGCTCGACCGGATCGATGCGCGGCTTGGCCGCTTCGCGATCGACGCCTGCTCGCCGATCGCGGCAGGCACATGGGAAGCCGCTTACTGGAACGCGCAGACATTGCTCTCAGCGCTCGATGCCGTGCTCGCCGGCGACCGCAGCGCGTTCGCTCTCTGCCGTCCGCCCGGCCACCATGCCGGAGCCGATTATGTCGGCGGCTATTGCTACCTCAACACGGCCGCCATCGCCGCCGAAGCCGCCATCGCGGCGGGCAAGCCCCGCATCGCCATACTCGACGTGGATTATCATCACGGCAACGGCACGCAGGATATCTTCTACTCACGCGGCGACGTGCTCTTCATCTCGATCCACGCCGATCCCGCCACCGATTATCCCTTCTACTGGGGCCATGCCGACGAGAGCGGCGAAGGAGAAGGGGAGGGCGCAACGCTCAACCTTCCCCTGCCACGCGGCACCGACCTCGCCCGGTTCGAGCGGGCGTTAGAACAAGCGCTGGACCGCATCGCCCACTTCGATGCCGATCTTCTCATCTGCTCCTACGGCGCCGACACCTACGCGGGCGACCCGATCTCCTACTTCTCGATAGAGAGGAAGGATTATCCGGTGATCGCCCGCCGTATCGCGTCGCTTCGACTGCCGACGCTGATCGTTATGGAAGGCGGCTATGCCATCGGTGACCTCGGCGGCAACGTTGCGGCCTTCCTTTCCGGCTTCTGATCAGCGCCGCGCGGCGGCGCTGGCGTCGCGCACCTTCTTATAGCCGCACTCGCGCCTTGCCCTGCGCCAAATCTCCCCTTGTCACGACCTCATAAAGTACAGGTCTGGACCCTAATCCATGGGCGGCATTGCTGGCATTTTTCATCCGGACGTTCCGAAGCCCGTCGACGCCGAGCGGGTTCGTGCGATGGCGGATATGCTCATCCATCGTGGGCCGAACGGCAGCGGCGTCTGGACCGCTCCGGGCATCGGCCTTGGTCACTGCCGACTAGCAGTCGTCGATCCCGAAGGCGCCGGTCAGCCGATGCTGACGTCCGATGCGCGGGTGGCGATCAGCTTCGACGGCGCGATCTACAATTTTCGCGAGGTGAGGGCGGAGCTGGAGAGGAAGGGTTTCGCCTTCCGCAGCGACGGCAATACCGAGGTCATCCTGGCGGCGTGGCGTCAGTGGGGGCCCAAATGCCTTCAGCGCTTCGACGGCAGCTTCGCTTTGGCGCTCTACGATGTCGGCTCCGATAGCCTGTTTCTCGCGCGCGACCGGCTTGGAGTGAAGCCCTTATTCTACAGCCGGCTCGCGGACGGCGCCCTCGTCTTCGCGTCGGAATTGAAAGGCCTTCTCGCTCACCCGCTCTTCCGGGCCGAGCCCGATCCGCGCGCGCTCGAGGATTATCTCGCATTCGGCTATGTGCCCGACGATGCCTCGATGGTCGCCGGCGTGAAGAAGCTCCCGGCCGCGCACTTCCTCCACATCCGCCGCGGCCGCGCCGTTCCACGGCCGGTGCGCTGGTGGGATCTCGACTTCACCACGCCGTCCAACGCTTCGCCATCGTCGCTCGGCGATGAACTGGTCGATCTCCTGCGCGCCTCGGTGCGCTCGCGGATGGCCTCGGATGTGCCGCCGGGCGTTTTTCTGACGGAGGACCTGAACAGCGCCGCGCTCGTGGCCTTCATGGCGGAGGCAAGCCGAAGCGCCGTAGAAACCTGTTCGATTGCCGATCCGTCCGGCAGGGCGCAAATCGTGGCCGACCGGTTCGCCACCAGCCATCGCACTGACAACGGACCGTTGGACGACTTCCGCATGCTCGACGCGCTGATCGAAGCCTTTGACGAGCCGTTCGGCGATCCATCGGCCATTATCAGCTATCGTATGGCCGCGCTCGGCCGGGAAAGGATGACGACCGCGTTCGCGGGCGAGGGGGGCGCAGAGCTGTTTGGAGGGCACCGCCGCTATCGCACCTTCGCGGCGAAGGTGCGGGCGAGTGGCCTCCTGCCCGACCGGGTTCGGACCGCGGCCGCTCAGCCCCGATCGCCGCAATTCGTCAAGGCGCTCGGCCGCCCCGACGAGGAGAGCTATGCCGATGCGGTGGTTGTGATGCGCGGCCCGCGTCGCGCGCGCCTGTACCGCCCCCATTTCAAAACCCTGCTTCAGGGCCACCGGGCCGAGGACCGCGTCGTTCGCGCCATGCAAGAGGCTCCCGCGGCGGATGCGCTGTCCCGCGCTCAATATGCAGACCTTCGGATACTGCTCCCGGGCAGCGTTCTCAATCGCCTCGACCGGACCGGCATGGCTGTCGGCCTTGAGACCCGCTTGCCGCTGCTCGAACACGGCCTCGTCGAATTTGCCGGCCGCGTGCCCGCAAAGATGCGCTTGCGCGGCCGCACCGGCAACTGGCTGATGAGGAAAGCGCTTGAGCGGCACCTCCCCCGCGAAATCCTGACCCGAGCCGATACGCCTGTGATGATCCCGGTCGCTTCTTGGTTCCGGGGCCCCTTGGCCGAACATGCAGGGGTGGCGAGAGGCTCCGCCCTTGCCGAGCTTGGTTGGCTCGATGAAGCCGCCGTCGCTCGCCTTGCCGCCGACCACCGGGCAGGGAAAGCCGATCACAGTCAGATCCTTTGGCAGCTGCTGATGCTTGAAGGCTCGCTTCAGCGGCTGTTCGGGCTGGGAAGGTCCTCCTCATACATCGCTTCGACGAAATATAGCCCCTCCGGTGGCGCATTGAAGCCGAGCGCGGCCCGATCCCGCGCCTGAAGCGCCCGCTTCAAGTCCCGCTCCGTCCACTTGCCGCGGCCGACCAGTTCCAGGCACCCTACCATCGAGCGGACCTGATGATGGAGGAACGAGCGCGCCGCCGCCTCGATCTCAATGAGGCCGCCGAAGCGCCGCACCGTCAGCCGGTCGAGCGTCTTCACCGGGCTTTCCGCCTGACAATGGACCGAGCGGAAGGTCGTGAAGTCGTGGCGCCCGACAAGGATCTGCGCGGCGCGGTTCATGACGTCGGCATGAAGCACCACCGGCACCCGCCAGGCCCTGCCCGCGTCGAGCGCGAGCGGCGCCCGGCGATTCTGGATCCGGTAGAGATAGCGCCGCCCGATGCAGCTGAAGCGCGCATGCCAGTCGTTCGCCACCTCCCGAGCCTCCAAGATGGCGACGGGCAGGGGGCGCAGCTTCGCGTTCAGTCCGTCCGCCAGCCGGAATGGCGTGATCGGCCGCCTTATGTCG
>JALYGI010000445.1 GCA_030777185.1 Pseudomonadota bacterium | reverse complement strand
GGCGGGCTGCCAGCGTATGGTCCTCAGATAAGCGAAGGCCTCGTCATTGGCGGTCGCGGTCGTGGCGGCGCAATATTGCGGATAAAGCGGCGCGATCAGGATCCGCTCGCATCCTCCCTCCTTGAGCCGCTCGATCCGCTCGCGAATGGCGGGGCGGCCGTAACGCATGGCATGGTCGACAATCACGTCGTCGCCGAATGTGCCTTCGAGCGCCCGGGCCTGGCGCGCAGTGATCGCGGCGAGCGGCGAGCCCTCCTCGGTCCAGACCTGCCCATAGGCATGAGCGGACTTCTTCGGCCGGGTATTGAGGATGATGCCGCGCAGGATCGGCTGCCAGACGAGCTGCGGGATTTCCACCACACGCGGGTCGGACAGGAATTCCTTGAGGTAAAGCTTCACCGAGCCCGGTTCCGGCGAGTTGGGCGTGCCGAGATTGACGAGCAGCACCCCAATCTTGGTCGGGGAGATGCGAGGGTGGTCGGCAGGAGGGATCATGCGCTTCCCATCACGAGCGGGAGGGATCGAAGGCGCTGCCCGGTTGAGGCGAAGATCGCGTTCGCAATCGCCGGTGCGACGGTGGGCACCCCGAGTTCGGTGACGCCGCCCGGCTCTTCCTCGCTTTCGATGATCTCCACCGTCACTTCGGGCGAGTCGGCCAGCCGCGGCAGCCCCAACGAGCCCAGGCTTCGCTGGACGGGCAACCCCCGCTCGAAGCGGATCGGGTTCCCGGTCGCTCCGGCAATGCCGTAGACGATCCCGCCTTCGATCAACTGCTTGACGATCTCCGGATTGACGACGCGCCCGATATCGACGGCGCAGACGGCGCGCGTGACGCGGATCCGCTGATTGGTGCTGACCTCGACCTCCACGAGGGTCGCCGCATGGGATCCAAAGCAGCTGTGCGCTGCGATGCCCATCGAGCTCCCGGAGACGCCGCCGTCCCAGCCGCCGAGCGCCGCGGCCGTCGAAAGCGCGCGGGCGAGCCGTGGATTCTGCAGAAGCATCTGCATGCGGAAGGAGAGCGGCTCGATGCCGGCTTTCCGCGCCAGCTCGTCGACGAAACATTCGTTGAAAAAGGCGGTGTAGCTGTGCGCGCCCGATCGCCAGATGCCGGTCCGGAGGCCGACATCCACCGGCAGGTGGTCGACGGCAACCGCCGGGATCGAATAAGGCGGCACCGCACCGTCGACCGCGCTTGCATTCGCCTCGCCCGCATCCCCCGGCTCGCCAGAGCGAAGGCGGCCGATCACCTGGTTGACACTTGCCGGGGCGGCGATCCGCGCTTCCCAGCCGAGCACGCGTCCGCCCGGATCCATCCGCGCCCTGAGGGTCGCCCGCGCGGGAGGGCGGAAGCTGTCCTGGATCGTTTCCTCCAGCCGCGACCAGACGAGCTGCACCGGCCGCTTCGTCTGGATGGCCATGAACACGGCTTGCTCGATCGCCGCCGTTTCGAGCTTACGGCCATATCCGCTGCCGATCAGCGTCGGATAAAGGGCAACCTGTCCCTCGCCGATTCCCGCCGCGCGCGCGGCCGCGGCGCGCGCGAGCCCCGGGGCTTGCGTCGGCGCCCAGATTTCAAGCCGGTCGCCCGTCATTCTGGCCGTGGCGGTGAGCGTTTCGAGTGGAGCGTTGGGAACGGCGCCCGCTGAATAATCGGCGCGGAAGAGATTTCCGCCGGCAAGCATTGCGGCCAGGTCCCCCTGACTGAAGAAGCGGGTCGCCTCCCCACCGCTCATTGTCGCTGCGAGCGCAGCCTCGATTGCGCTGCTGCCGGCAAGATCGCCGCGCGTCTCGAACCGCGGGTTCATCGCGTCAAGCGCCCGATTGGCGGCCCACCAGTTGGTCGCCGCCGCGCCTGCCCAGCGCTCCGTCTCGAACACTGCCAGCACACCCGCAATCCGGTCCGCCGCCGCGCGGTCGATGCGGATCAGGCGGCTGTTTCCGATCGGCCCCTGGCGAACCGATGCATAGATCATGTCGGGGAGGCGGATGTCGGCCGCGAAAGGCGCGGAACCGTCGACCTTGGCGGGCAGGTCGAGCCGGGGCAGCGACTGACCGGTCAGCCGGTTCTGAAGGCCGCCGCGGACGGGAAGGTTCTCCGGCAGATCGAGCGTCGCTGCCGCTTCGGCAAGCTCGGCGAAGCTGATCCTGTCCTGCCCGTTGACGACGAACCCTCCGGCCGTGTCGAGCATCTCCCAGTCGGCATTCCAGCGTTCCGCCGCCGCCATGCTGAGCAGTGCCCGGGCCGCGGCGCCCGCCTCTCGCATCCGCCCCTCGAACGCGCGGATCGAGGTGGACCCGCCGGTCAGCATCAGTGCGGTCCGCGTCGCATATTCGCGCGCCGCCCAGCGGCCGATGCCCTGGAACGCGGAAGGCAGATCCGGCCCGATCGTCTCCTCAGCGAGCAGCCGATTGGCGTAAATCGGGCTGATCGGCGCCGGCTCGACCGAGACGGTCCGCCAGTCGGCGCCAAGCTCATCGGCGAGGATCTGCGGAAGGCTGGTATAAGCGCCCTGACCGATCTCAACCTGCGGAACCGCGACGATCACGCGCCCGTCCCGTCCGATCTTCAGGAATGCGTTGAACAGCGTCTCGCCCGGCCCGGCCCGAAGGTTCGGCTCATAGCTGCGCGGCCACAATCCCCAAGCGAGCACCAGCCCCACGCCGACGCCTCCGCCGACCAGCAAGGTGCGCCGGCTTATTCCCGATCCAGTCCCGCGCAAGGCCATTGCCGGGCTGATAATGGGGTCCCGCCGGCTGTGCCAGCGAAGTTCGTCACTGGCGGGAACGAAGGCTCAGCCCGCGTTCGAGAGCTGTTCCCGATAGCGCTCCCTCAGGGCCACCTTGTCGATCTTGCCGGTGCCGAGCTTCGGCAAGGGCTCGTCTTCGATCCAGACATGGGCCGGAATTTTGAACCGAGCGATCTTCTGAGCAACGAAGTCGAGCAGCATCTCGGGCGTGAGGCCGCCTTTCTCCGCATAGACGACCGCCGCCGGCACCTCCCCCAGCCGTTCGTCGGCGACGCCGAACACGCAGACTTCGGAGGCGAGCGGATGGCCATAGCAGGCGGCTTCCACCTCCTGGCTGCTGATATTCTCGCCGCCGCGGATGATGATGTCCTTCTTGCGATCGACGATGAAGAGGTAATTGTCCTCGTCGAGATAGCCGATGTCGCCGGTGCGGAAATAACCGTCGGCGGTGAAGGCGGCGCGGGTCGCTTCGGGATTGCGCCAATAGCCGCGGAAATTGCAGGCCGCACGGATCCCGATCTCCCCCCGCTCTCCTGGGGGCAAGTGCCGGTCGCCGGCGCCGAGGATCGCCAGCTCGATGATCGGCTTTTGCGGCCGCCCGGTCGAGGCGGGCTTCGCGGCATAGTTCTGCCAGAAATTTCCGCATCCGGCCCCATTGGTCTCGGTGAGGCCGTAGCCGAGCGCGGGTTGGGCGCCGCGGAAGCTCTGCTGGAGCCGCTCGACATGGCTGACCGGGCGCGCCGCACCGCCCGCGGCGATGTCGGCGAGCGAGGAGAGGTCATATTTCTCCCGGTCCGGATGCTGCATGAGCTCCAGGCTCATCGTCGGCACGCCGACGAAATAGGTAACCTTCTCCTGCTCGATGAGGCGGAGCGCCTCGCCGGGATCCCATTTGGCCATCAGCACCATTCCGCGGCCGATGACGAAGCTGTTGAGCATTACCGGCACCTCGCCGGTGACGTGGAACAGCGGCACGTTCACCATCGTCCGCGGCGGGTGCGGCGGCAGCGTGCCCATGCTTTCCTTGATCCCGAACAAGGTGAGGATCTGGAGCGTATAGGCATAGACGCCCGTGGTCACCGCACGATGGGTCGAAACCGAACCCTTGGCGGCACCGGTCGAGCCCGAGGTAAAGAGAATGGTGGCATCGTCGTCCGGTGAAATTTCCTGAAGCGCCGCGTCCTCGCCGCCCTTTGCGAGCAGCGGCGCGAGCGCCTCCGCGATCGGCCGATCGATCGGCAGGGTCAGGATCGGCATGGAAAGGCCGGTCGCCTCGATCCGCTTCGCGCGCGGTGCGTCCGCAATGACGAGCTTCGGCTCGGACAGCTGCATGGCATGCGCGAGCTCGTCCGGCTGCCACCAGCCGTTGATCAAAGTCGCGATGCCGCCCGCCTTCAGCACCGCCATGTAGGCGATGATCCAGGCCGGGGCGTTGCGCATCGCGATCGCCACCCGATCTCCCTTGCCGATGCCCCAGCCGCTCACCAGCGCCTTTGCGACACGGGTCGCGTGGGCATTGAGCTCGGAAAATTTGAGCCGCTCCCCCTCGGCGATCACGCCGACCGTCTCTGCGTGGAGCATGCAGAAGATATCGAACAGCGCTGGGAGCGTCGGCGGGAGGTTGGTGACGATCGCCCGTCCTTCGGCATCCTGGCCGATCTGAACACGGCCACCGGGTCCGATCACCGCGGCTAGGACCGCATCATATTTGCGGTCGAGGTCGCTCGGCACTCCCTTGTCTCCTCGCTCTTTCCGTTTCTCCTTCCCACCACTATGAGAGCGGAAAGCCAGTGGGGGAAGCCTTGTTCCTGTCATTAACAGCCTCAGCGGTGGTTAACGCTACGTCAGCGCTGAGATGGGAAGATCTCGGCATCGATCCGGTCGCGCTCGATCTCGGCTTTTTCCAGCTCCGCTGGTATTCGCTGGGCTATCTTGCGGGGATCGTCATCGGCTGGTGGTACCTGCTGAAGCTGCTCGCCCGGCCCGGAGCGCCAATGGCCCGCCGCCACGCCGACGACATGGTCTTCTACGCGACCCTGGGCATCCTGCTCGGCGGCCGGCTTGGCTACATCTTTTTCTACAAGCCCAGCATCCTTGCCGACCCGATCGACATCTTCAAGCTGTGGGAAGGCGGCATGTCGTTCCACGGCGGCGTGATCGGCACCAGCCTCGGCATCATCTACATGGCGCGCAAGTACGGCCTCGATTGGCTGCGCGTTCACGATTATGTCGCCTGCTGCGCGCCATTCGGCATCTTCCTGGTGCGCCTTGCCAATTTCGCCAATGGCGAGCTGTGGGGCCGCGGGCCGACCGACGTTCCCTGGGCGATGGTTTTTCCCACAGGGGGCGAGGTGCCGCGCCATCCAAGCCAGCTTTACGAGGCGGGCCTGGAGGGGCTGCTCCTCGGGCTCGTCCTCTGGTTCCTCTTCTGGAAGACCGACGCGCGCTACCAGCCGGGGCGGCTCGTCGGCACGTTCATCCTCGTCTACGGCCTCAGCCGCTTCGGCGTCGAATTCTTCCGCCAGCCGGACGAGCATCTGACCCGATTTGCGATCGAGAGCGGCCTCAGCATGGGCCAGTGGCTGACGCTGCCGATGATCCTGGGCGGCATCTATCTGATCGCGACGTCCAAGGGCCGCCGCCAGCGGGTCGAGCCGATCGCCGGCCATGAAAGCGTCGCCTGATCGGGGAGCCGTCGCCGATCGCCTCGCCCGGCTGATCGACAGCAGCGGCCCCGTTCCGGTCGCCCAATATATGGCCGCGGCCAACGCCCATTATTATGCCACCCGCGATCCGCTCGGGGCGACGGGCGATTTCACCACCGCGCCCGAAATCAGCCAAATGTTCGGCGAGCTGATCGGCCTCTGGCTCGCCGACCTCTGGTCGCGGGCGGGATGCCCTCCGGGCGCGCGCTATGTGGAGCTTGGACCGGGCCGTGGAACGCTCGCCGCCGATGCGCTTCGGGCAATGCGTTCCGCAGGCCTCAAACCCCCCGTTCACTTCGTGGAGACCAGCCCGGCTCTCTACCAGGCGCAGGCTGAGCGGGTGCCTGGCGCCCAATGGCACCGCGATCTGATCTCGCTTCCCCCGAGCGCTCCGCTCCTCGTGGTGGCGAACGAGTTCTTCGATGCGCTTCCCGTCCATCAGCTGGTGGCAACCGCAAGCGGCTGGCGGGAGCGTCTGGTGGCGCATCAAGGTGGCCGCTTCGCGCCCGTTGCGGGGCCGCCTGTCAGCGGCGAAGCGATCCCTCCCCACCTCCGCCATGCACCCCCTGCCACCATATTGGAGACCTCCCCCGCCTCGACCGGAACGGTCCGCCAGCTCGCCGACCATATCCTACGCTCGGGTGGAGCGGCCCTTATCGCCGATTACGGCCATGAAAGGACCAGCGCCGGCGAGACTCTGCAGGCGGTGGCGCGGCACGAATATGCCGATCCGTGGACCGATCCGGGGGAGCGTGACCTGACGGCCCATGTCGATTTCCAGGCTTTGGGCGAGGCGGCGGCGGCGAACGGCGTGCGCGTGTTCGGGCCGCGCGGGCAGGGCGAGTGGCTGGAGGCGATCGGCATCGGCGCACGAGCGGAGGCGCTGGCATTATCCGCTCCCGAGCGAGCCGAGGAGATCGCCGCTGCCCGCCGCCGCCTGACGGCCCGCCAAGAGATGGGAACCCTGTTCAAGGTGATGGCGCTGATTTCGCCCGACTGGCCGGAGCCGGCGGGGTTCGCATGAGCGGGATACGATTTCGGAACGCCGCGGCTAGGGATGCGGCGGCGCTCGCCTCGCTGGGTCGGAGGACGTTCACCGAATCGTTCGGCCACCTCTACACGCGCGACAATTTGGCCGCATTCCTGCTCAACCATGCGGAGGAGCGCTGGGCCGAGGAGCTCGCAGATCCGGAGCTCTCCGTCCGGGTCGCAGAAGCGGACGGCGAGTTCGTCGGTTATGCGAAGCTCGGTCCGCCGACGCTGCCTTTCGAGCCGCGCGGCCCGTCGCTCGAGCTGCGCCAATTCTACCTTTTGAAGCCGTGGCACGGACGGGGCGTGTCGCAGGAGCTGATGCGCTGGGTGATCGAGGAAGCCAGAAGCCGGGGCGCCGAGGATCTTTACCTGTCCGTCTTCGTCGACAATCACCGCGCCCGCCGCTTCTATGAGCGCTCCGGGTTCGAAATTATCGGCACCTGCGCATTCATGGTGGGAAGTCACGCCGACGAGGACCATATCATGCGGCTGAAGCTGGGAGCGTAGATTGGGCGTCGAAGCAATCATGACGGACCTGCTGGCGGAGGTGCCGCACGGCTTCCTCGGCAGGCGCGGCGGCGTGTCGGAGGGCATCTGCTCGGGCCTGAATGTCGGACTCGGCTCGGGTGACGATCGCGAAGCGATCCGGGAAAATCGGCGGCGCGCGGTCGAGGCGGTCGCCCCGGGGGCGGCTCTGGTGACCCTGCACCAGGTCCATTCGGCCATCGCGATCCCGGTGACGGAGCCTTTCCCCGACGATTCGCGCCCGAAGGCGGATGCGCTGGTGACGGACCGGCCGGGGCTCCTGCTCGGCATTCTCACCGCCGATTGCACGCCGGTTCTGTTCGCGGATCCGTCAGCCTGTGTCGTCGGCGCCGCGCACGCCGGGTGGAAGGGCGCGATCGGCGGCGTCATCGGCTCCACCGTTCAAGCGATGGAGCAGCTCGGCGCGGACCGCTCGAGGATCGTGGCGGCGGTCGGGCCGACGATCGCCCGCAAGTCCTACGAGGTGGATGAGGGCTTCTTCCGCCGGTTCGTCAGCGAAGCTCCCGACAACGAGCGCTTCTTTTCCGATGGAAAGCCCGGCCATTATCAGTTCGACCTCGAGGGTTTCGTCGTCTCCAGGCTTGCCGAAGCAGGCCTGGCGAGGATCGAGGCGCTGGGGCTCGACACCTATTCCGACCCGGACCGCTTCTTCAGCTATCGCCGCGCGACTCATCGCGGCGAGCCCGATTACGGCCGGCAGATCTCGCTGATCGCGCTTCCCTCCTGATCTTCTGAGCGGTTGCTGCTCCGGGCTCCCAGGGCTAGTGCCGGACCAATCGAGGTGAGCCCAATGCGCTTCGACCTAAGACGATCAGGCTCTAGGCAGCAGCCGGTCGAATGGAGTGACCCTGGACATGGAAGACGAATCCGACCTTTCCGGCGCATCGCCGCGCCGCCGCCCGAAGAAGGACGTGCTCGAAATCGGCGGCCGCAAGCTGAAGCCCTCGACGCTGATGATGGGTCATGGCTACGATCCGGCACTGTCGGAAGGATCGCTGAAAGCGCCGATCTTCCTCACCTCCACCTTTGTCTTCGAGAATGCCGCAGCAGGGAAGCGCCACTTCGAGGGCGTGACCGGCAAGCGCCCCGGCGGCGCGGAGGGTCTCGTCTATTCGCGCTTCAACGGCCCCAACCAGGAGATATTGGAGGATCGCCTCGGCCTCTGGGAGGATGCCGAGGATGCGTTGAGCTTCTCGAGCGGCATGTCGGCGATCGCGACCCTGCTCCTCACCTTCGTCCAGCCGGGCGACGTGATCGTCCATTCCGGTCCGCTTTATGCCGCCACCGAAACCCTGATCGGCCGTATCCTTGGGAAGTTCGGCGTGAAATGGCTGGACTTCCCGGCGGGTGCGACCGGCGAGGAGATCGAGACCATGATGGATCGGGCACGCTCGCTCGGCCGCGTGTCGCTCATCTATCTCGAAAGCCCCGCCAACCCGACCAATGCCCTGGTCGATGTCGAAGCCGTCGCCGCGGCGCGCGATGCCCTGTTCGGCGAGGAGCGCCCGCCGATCGCGATCGACAACACCTTCCTCGGCCCGCTCTGGTCGAAGCCGCTCGAACATGGCGCCGATCTTTCCGTTTATTCGCTCACCAAATATGCGGGCGGGCATTCGGATCTGGTCGCGGGCGGCGTGGTCGGCTCGAAGGCGCTGATCAACCCGATCAGAATGATGCGGAACACGATCGGCACCATCACCGATCCCAATTCCGCCTGGATGCTGCTCCGGAGCCTGGAGACGCTCGAGCTTCGAATGAGCCGCGCCGGCGAGAATGCGGCGCGGGTCTGCGCCTTCTTCCACGATCACCCGAAAGTGGAGAGCGTCGGTTACCTCGGATTTCTGCAGGACGGACGCCAGGCAGATATTTATCGCCGCCACTGCACCGGCGCCGGCTCGACCTTTTCGCTCTACCTGAAGGGCGGCGAGCGGGAGGCCTTCGCCTTTCTCGACGCGCTGAAGATCGCGAAGCTCGCGGTCAGCCTCGGCGGCACCGAGACGCTGGCGAGCGCCCCGGCGGCGATGACCCACCTGTCCGTTCCCGACGAGCGCAAGGCCGCGCTTGGCATCTCCGACAATCTTGTGCGGATCTCGATCGGCGTGGAGGATCCCGACGACCTCATCGCCGACTTCGATCAGGCGCTGGCGGCGATCTAGCTAACGCCGCCAGTCCAGCACTTCCCATCCCTCGGCGCGGGCGACGCGGAGCAGCCGGTCGTGCGCGTTGGCCGCGACCGGTTCGTCCGACCAATGATGGACCACCGCGTCGGAGACATGGTCGGAATAGAAGCGGATGTGCACGGCCTCGCGCACGAGGCCTTCGCGTTCCAGCCAAGCCTGAATCATCGCCAGCTTGGAATCGCCGTAGCAATTGCTGCCTTCGATCCGGGCGATGATCCTGCCGTCCGCGTCGAGGCGCGTCTCCGTCGCAATGACGTCCTTGAAGCCGAGCCTATGCGCGATCGCTGCGGCGTAAAGCCGGTAGGAGGCCG
>JALYGI010000444.1 GCA_030777185.1 Pseudomonadota bacterium | reverse complement strand
ATAAGCCGTCACGATTTCGGCCACCGGCATGGCGAGCTCCAGCGCATGGACGCTGATCTCGGTCTCGGTCTCGAAGCCGCGAGCAAGCGCGGGGAAGGATTTGACGAACCGGCGCGAAAAGACGCGGTAGCCCGATAGGATGTCAGTGAAGGTGCGGCCGAAGATGCGGGCGAGCATCCCGGTGAGCAGGCGGTTGCCGAAGCGGTGCCCGCGTCGATAGGCCTGTTCGACTTCCGATTTGCGCGCTCCAACCACCATGTCGAGCTGCTCCTCGACAAGGAAGCGCACAAGCTCCGGCGCGGCGGCGGCGTCATAGGTCGCATCGCCGTCGGCCATCACAAAGACATCGGCCTCGATGTCGGCGAACATGCGCCGGACGACGTGGCCCTTGCCCTGCATCCGTTCGGTGCGAACGACGGCGCCCGCCCCGGCAGCGACGTCGCGGGTGCGGTCCGCGCTGTTATTGTCGTAGACGTAGATCGTGGCATCGGGCAGCGAAGCACGGAAACCGGCGATCGTCTGCGCGATGGCCGCTTCTTCGTTGTAGCACGGCAGAAGCACGGCGATGCGGAGCCGATCAGAGCCGCTGTCCACGCCTGTCCCCCTCCGCCGGCGTCAACGCAAACGGATCATTCGGCCGATTTCTTGGTGCGGCTCTTCTTGGGCTTGGCGGCCTCTTCGGCCGCGGGAGCGGGGGCCGCGGCTTGGGCGGCGTCAGCCTTCTTGGCGCGTGCCTTCTTCTTCGGAGCCGCCGCCTCGTCCACGGGGCCGGTCTTAGCCTCAGCCGGTTCGGCCGGCGCTTCGCTCGCCTTGGCCTTCTTGCCGCCGGCCTTCTTTGCCTTGGGTGCGGGCGCGTGATCATGGTGGTCGTGGCCGCAGCCTGGGCCGTGAATGTGTCCGCCGTCCTCGGATTCGATCTCGGCCTGGAGCTCGTCGCGGGTCACGCTGCGATCAGTGATCTCCGCCCTCGAGAAGAGGAAATCGACGACCTTGTCCTCGAAAAGGGGAGCCCTGAGCTGCGCCGCAGCCATTGGGTCCTGGCGCACATATTGGACGAACTTCTCGCGATCGGCCGGGCGGTATTGCTGCGCCGCCTGCATGATCAGCTGGTTCATTTCCTGGGTTGTGACCTCGATGCCGTTCGACTGGCCGATTTCCGACAGAAGCAGGCCCAGGCGCACCCTCCGCTCGGCAATGGCGCGGTAATCCTCGCGTTCCGCTTCCATCTCGGCGCGCGCGGCCGCCGGATCGGCCTCGTGGCTCGCTTCATGCTCGAGCTGCTGCCAGATCTGGTTGAACTCGGCCTCGACCATCGAAGGCGGAACCGGAAAGTCGTGCGATGCGGCGAGCTGATCGAGCAGCTTGCGCTTCATATGAGTGCGGGTAAGGCCGTTCAGTTCCTGCTCGACCTGACCTTTGATGAGGCCGCGCAGCTGCTCGATACCCTGGAGGCCCATCGCCTTGGCGAAATCGTCGTCAGCCTTCGCCTCACGCGGCTGCTGGACCTCATTGACCGTCACTTGGAAGACGGCATCGCGGCCTTTCAGATAATCAACGTTATAATCGCTCGGGAAAGTGACGTTGAGCGTGCGTTGCTCGTTCGCCTTCACCCCGACCAATTGGTCCTCGAAACCGGGAATGAGGCGGCCGGAGCCGAGCTCAACCGACATGCCCTCGCCCTTCCCGCCCTCGAACGGCTCCCCGTCGACGCTGCCTTCATAATCGACGATCACGAGGTCGCCCATTTTGGCGGCATAATCGGCAGGCGCGGGATCGTAGCTTTTTTGCCCTTGCGCCAGTTGCTGCAGGCGCTCCTCGACGGTGGCCTCGTCGGCCTCCACGGTCAGGCGCTCGAGCTTCAGGCCGGAAATCTGCGGCGCGGGGACTTCAGGAAGCGTCTCGAGCTCAACGGTGACGATGGCGTCCTTACCCGCTTCGCCGCCCTCTTCAAGGTTCACCGCCGGCTGCATTGCCGGCCGGAGGCGATTGTCACTCATCAACTTCTGGACACCGTCCTGGACCGCGCTTTCGAGCGCCTGCTGCTGGAGCGCGGGGCCGTGCATCTTGCGAACGAGATTGGCGGGGACCTTGCCAGGGCGAAAGCCGGGCATGCGGATCTGCGGAGCGATCTTCTTGATCTCGCCATCGACACGTGCGTCGATATCCTTGGCCGGAATGGTGATCTTGAAGGCGCGCTTCAGGCCCTCATTCAACGTCTCGACAGTCTGCATCTCACACGCTCTCGTTCCAGGATGTCCATTGTCGGCACTTCGCACCCTTGGGCGGAAGCTGGTGCGGGCGAAGGGACTCGAACCCCCACATCTTTCGATACTGGAACCTAAATCCAGCGCGTCTACCAGTTCCGCCACGCCCGCTTAGGCCGCCGGTCGGCGGCGTCTATAGCAGGGATGGCGACAGGGGCAAGGCGAACATGCCCGCGGGGACAGCGCCTCTGCGGCTGAGCAGGTCCTCATCGCTTCGCTTATCTCGCCGGGAGGTGCACCGTAAGCGCAGCGGGTGTTTCACTTGGTTATCATCGAACGAAGCTCCGCGTTCTCCGTGCGGAGTTCCTTTATAGCTTCGATGAGGTATCCGAGGGCGTTGCCGTATGCGACGGCCTTGGTCCCGTCCGGAGTTTGCGAGACGAGTTCCGGCGCGACCTCTTCCATCTCCTGAGCGATCACGCCGGAGGATTGGTCCCCCGTCTGCTTGCGGGTGTAGGTCACGCCGCGCATTCGACACACCTTGTCCAATGCACCTTCGATCGAGCGGACATTCTCCTTCAGCCGAATGTCGGACAATTGCTTCGGGGCGGCGGCAGTATAGAAGTCCCCGTTGCCGGGATTGATGGCCACATAGTCAGTGCCGAAGCCGCCGAAACGCGGGCCGGCCTGCTTCTTGATCTTGAACCAATCGTCTTCGAACATCCCCACGGAAAAACCAAAATTGCCGGGAGCGTGGTAGAAGCCGACGCTTGGCCTGTCCTTGCCCTTCTCCACGGCAAGCTCCGCGACCTGGCCCCAGCTATGATTGCCGTGCTCGTTGGCGACATAAAGCGCCTTGCCGGCCGGAAGCGCAGAGCCCGTGCGGCGGATGCTCCGAACCTGATTGCCGCTGCCGGCGTCCGCAGTGCTTGGCCTGCCCGCGGCGGGAAATGGGATTTCCTCAAAGTCTGCCGGGCCGCCCGTGCAGCGCCAGCCAAGCGGCGGGATCACGCCCGGCTGTGTTTCGGCGCGGGCTTGGTTCCAGACAATATCCCCAGGTTCCCAGCCATATTCACCATAGGGCGTCACGGTATAGACGTTCGCTGCGACCGGCGGGGACGGCCGGGCGGACATTTTCATGCCGCGAGGACCGTTGGCCCTCGCCCTGGTGGTGCCGAGCAGGATCCCCTTGGCACGCAAGTTCGTCTTCGTGACCAACTCACCATTATGCGCGTCAATCCAGGCAGCCTCCCCGCTCCCGACATTGTTGGTGGCGTAAACGCCCGAACCGTGGTCGCCGCCAAGGACAAGCGCTTTGTACCCCATCTGGGAGCCGCCCTGATTTCCTTCGCTGTAGCAGCCGGTCCAAACAGACCAGGCCGTCTGCCCGGCCGTCAGGAATGCGCCGCCGGGGCGAGTGCCGATACCCCTATACCAGGTGGCGGGAGGCGCCTTTTCGTTCCCGAAGCCAAGTGGCTCGAAATATTCGGTCCAGACATTCTCATTCGTGCCGGGCTGGGTTTGGCTACCCTGCTTGGCGCCCTCATGTCGGAGCATCCAGTTCTTGTTGTTCCACCTCACGACATGCCACTGGGACTTATTGCGAAAACCACTGCTGGGCTGCGCGTTCTGCGTCGTGTGGATGCCGGTGAAGGTATTGCCGAGGAAGCTGAGATCCTCGACGCCCCAGTCGCCATTGTGTGAATAATCACCCCCAACAACCTGGATGATGTTGGCGTCGCCGCCCTCGATCCTCAGACCCGAACCGGCATTGTTCGTCGCTCCGCACCCGTGGATGAGGCAGTTCGACGCCTGGCCGCCGATACCCGGACTGAGTTGAGCCCAGACATAGATACCGTGGCCGCCAAAGCCGTCCGCGTGAACGTCCTTGAGGATGCAGAAGGCGCGGATCAGAATTCCGTGCGCGTTGTTGCGGGCGGTGGCCGATCCTTGGAACCTGATGCCCTCGATGATTGTCCCAGCGGCACTCTGCGTTTTGCGCGAAAGGTAGGTCAGGTTATCGGTGTCGTCATTATCGAGGACCAGGCCTTGCCGATCGGCCGGGAAGATGAAGATCGTATTCGAGACGGAGCGGGTGGCGGCAGACGAGCCGGTGAGGTGCACTGCCTTGCGGATGCGGATCGGGCCGCTGAAATGGTAGATACCGGGGGGAAAATAGATGTGCGGCCCGCCATCGCCGTAGGGATTGCCGACCACATCGTTATCGACCGTCGTGTTGGCGATCAGCGCATGGACGAGATTGAGGTTGGTCCTGCCTGCTGCGGCATCATTGGCCTTGCCGCCTGCGGCCACGAAGTTGATCGGTGCAAGACCTTCCGCGTCTCGGCCCGCCGCCCGATCTAGCTGGAGAAAGTGACCTTCCCGCGCGTCGGATCCGGAATAAGCTCGCGCAGGTCTTCCTTGGCTTAACCCGAGCGTGAGAGTTGAAAGTAGCGCTTGTAGCGTCTGTCTTCTGTCGTTGAGCATATTCGTGGTGTGGCGGAACTCCTCACCTGCCGTCTCGCTCATCGCAAGAGAAGGTGCCGAGGCGCGCGCTCCTATGTCCTGAGTCGGGCGCTCTGCACGATCCGCTCGAATTCGGGAAGGCCGGACGGGAAATAGTGCATCTTCGCAGCATCGAAGAGCGCGAGATAGAAGCGACCGCCGATAATTGCGCCGACAGCCCTTCCCCGGCGCCGGACCTCGTCGCCGCCGAGATAATCATAATCGAACTGGAAGCCGGAATGGCCGAGGAACTGGCGCGGCGAGAGATTGGTCATCGTGAATGTGCTTGCGCCGCCGCGAATGCGGTAGAAGCTTTCGATCATCGCCGCGATCTCCGGCGGGCTCATGTCGGCGCGGAAGTTCGGCACCTTTCGGTCTGCCTTGCGGCGCTGGACTACGATGCGCTTGTCGTTCTCCAGCCCACCGATGAAGGACAGGCTGTCGAGCAGCGGCCCGTTGAGAGTCCAATTCTCCTCGCGCGAGATATCGTAGGGGCCGCGCGGGACCCTGTTCCACGGAATGCTCGGCCTCACGACCATGCTGCCCCGCGCCACAGTCTCCGGACCCGGGCGGATCAGGCTATACATTCCAAAGCCGAAGCCGCCGCCGCCGCCGCCGGCGCACCCGGCGAGCAGCGCCAGCGCGGCCAACGGAGCCAAGAGTCTCTTCGAGCGCATCCTCCGCCTCCTATTGCGCCAGCGAGTAGCGGACCATTGCCGCATCGCTCGCTTGGGGTGCCATTGCCAGATAGCGGCCGAGCGCGGCCTTGCCCTCCTCTCGCCGCCCGGTCTTCATCAGCGCATAACCGTGGTTCCGCCACGCTTCGGGCGGAGCATCGCCGTAGCCGATCGCCGCGGCATAGCCTTGAGCGGCCCGCACATCATCACCCTTCTCGCCGCGCAGCCGCCACACCTCCGCCTCGTAGAAGCGAAGGGGCCCGTTCCAGCCATCCTTCGCGAGGTTCTCGATGATGTAGAGGCTCGCGCCTGGATCATTGAGCTTCACCTGGTCGTCGAGCAGCATCGGGCGGTACTTGCCGATCGCCGCGAGGTAGCGATCGCGCCCGCGCGCGGCTTCACCCGTCGCAGCCCGCACTTCCTGTGCCGACGCGCGAAGATCGACCATTCGCGATTCCGGAGCGGGATGCGTCTCGAACAGCGATAGGCGCCGCCGCGGCCGCTTCCTGCGCATGCGCGCGCTCGCCTCGATCTCCTCGATGAGCTGCTGCCAGGTATTCGGCATGGCAATGGGATCGTAGCCCGCCTCTGCGATCAGCCTCAGCCCCATCGCATCCGCTTCAGCTTCGAGCTCGCGGCTGTAGGCGAGCAGCGAAAGGATGGTCCCCATCTGAGCAAGCTGGACGGCGTCGCCCAGATAAACGCCTCCTGCCGCCCCGCCGACGCCCGCCCCCATCGCAAGCAAGCTGAAGGCGTCGGTCTTGCGACGCAGGTCCCGCCAGCCGCGGATATGGTGGCGGCGAACGAAATGGCCTGCTTCGTGCGCGACCACGCCCGAAAGCTGCGCCTCGTCGCGCATCCGGGTGACGAGGCCCGAAAAGATGACCATGAAGCCGGTCGGCGCCATGAACGCGTTGAACTCCGGCACACGCGCCAAATAAACGCGCATATCCTTCGCCGCCGGGCCGCCCACCCGTTCAACAAGGCCGCCAAGATATTTGGTGAGTGCCTGATCCTTGATGAGCAGGTTTGAGCCGGCAATCTCCTGCTCGACCCGCTCCATCTGTTGCCACATCCCCTTCTCGTCCGTCTCGGTGGGGCGGTAGCCTGGCTGGATCAAGGGCTTCATCGAAGCCGGTGAAATTCGGGCCTCGGCTGTGCCGACCAAACCTGCGCAGCAGGCACAGCCAAAGCCGCCGAGCAGCGCCCGCCGATTGAGTGCGTTCATCGTCATCGCCTGTTCCGTACGTCCCTTCCGGCTTTCATGCGGCCGAGCAGCCGCTCCACCATCTGAGCCGAGCCTTCCGGAGTGCGGATGTCGCCGAACCGGACCCCGGGCAGCTGGCTCGAAGTCTGCAGCACGTTGAACCAGACGACGTCGCCGTTTCTGAGATCGACGAG
>JALYGI010000443.1 GCA_030777185.1 Pseudomonadota bacterium | reverse complement strand
TTCGGCGTGCCGATCGACAGCTGGTTGCGGGGGCCGCTGAAGGGCTGGGCCGAAGACTTGCTCGACGAAGGGCGGCTGAGGCGGGAGGGCTATTTCAGGCCCGAGCCGATCCGGCGCGGCTGGGCCGCGCACCAATCCGGCCGCGCCAATTTCCAGCATCAGCTTTGGGCGGTGCTCATGTTCCAGTCCTGGCTGGAGGACGCCCCGCATCAGGCCTCGACCGGCACCTCCTCCCGTCCGTCATATCGCTCAGGCGAGACGGGCGAGCTTCACCGCCGGGCTACCGCGCTTTGAGCGGCGCTCGCCGCTTCAGGCGCTTTTGCGAAGGGAGTTGACCAGCCGCCGGGCAACGGGGTGGCGAATGAGCGCCTGATGGATCCTGTGCTTCAGGCCCATATGCTCGTCGGGGCGCGCCCGATAATTGGTCATCTCCGAATTCCCGAACCTGATCTCGGATTGAGGCCGGTCCTTGGAATAATAATAAAGCGCGATCGAATTGCGGGTGCGGTCCGGCGGGCAGGTGAGCTTGTGCGGATGCCCGTGATAACTGAAATCGGTGGTCGAGAAGATCACCATCCGATTGAACAGCGGTGCGAAGCTGGCAACCGCCTTCCCGTCGGCCGAGGAGATGTCCTCTTCCCTCCACAGTTCAAGCTGCCCGCCCCATTCCTCCTGCCAATCCTCGTTGAGGTAAAGGAGCAGGTTCACACGCCTGTGCATCTGCAGCCGCCGATGCCAGTTGAAGTCGGTATGGATCTTCAAGAATCCGCCGGGGGGTATCTGGTGGATCCCCCCTCCCTCCAGATATGGATCGGGATGAAGGCCCTCGATCCCGGTGACCTGTTCGAGCCAGCGAATGAAGGGCGGAGCGTTCATCTCCTCGACCAGCTGGCGCGTCTTGGGAGGAAATGTGCTAAGGTCGGAGGCACGGCGCTTTCCAAGCCAGCCATATCCCGGCGCCTCCGGATCGATCCTCGCAGCCTGGATTTCCTGTGCGATCTCGCGAATCCGACTTTCCGGGAAGGGCTCTTCGATCATGATGTGAGGGAATGGCTCCGCGCTTTCGTACTTGTCGGCGAGACCGGTCGGATCTTTAAGCAATTTCGTCTCCACCGTGGATCGGCGTCATACCCGTCATGTAGGGCAACGAGGCCGCGTTACAAAGGGACGGCCGCGCCGCGCTCTCCATCTCCGGAGAAATCCTTCAGCGCAAGGGGTTTTGCCCTTCTCGCGCCTCGCGCAAGAACCCAGCTCCTGAGAAGGCTTGCGAAGCCTGGCCGACTGCTCTTAGGAAGCAGTGCGCCCAGTTGCCGCTACGGGTTGCTTCCGAGCTCCCGGCCCCGATTTCTGCTCCGGATAGTCACCGCATGATAGGATTGCCTGCGCGAAATGCTGAACTCCGCAGGCTGGTCGCGTTCGGGCTTGTCGGTTTTGCCGCATTTTGCGTCTATCTGCTCCTCGTCGCAGCATGCGTTGAAGCCGGCGCAAGCCAGGTGACGGGAGCCGTTGCCGGCTTTGTTGGAGGAACCGTCGTCTCCTTCTTCGGCAATTGCCGCTTCGTCTTCAAAACCTCGCCAAGTGCCGCTGCTGGCGGGCGCTTCTTCATAACGACTTTAGCCGGCTTCGCCCTGAACGTCGCGCTCGCATGGCTCTTGACTAGCTTGGGCGTCCACTACGCCGTGATGACGCTCGTCATCTTTCTTGTCGTGCCTGGCTTCAATTATCTCGGCCACCGCTTCTGGACATTTGCCCGGCCGCAGCCGCCGGCAGCGAGTTGATCGTGCCCGGGCTCAGCTGGGATGCTGTGGTGATCGGCGGCGGCTTCTTCGGATGCGAGGTGGCCCTGGAGCTACGCCGGCTTGGCTTCGAGCGGATCCTTCTTGTCGAGCGGGAGCAGGGGCTGCTGCAACGCGCTTCCTACGTCAACCAGGCGCGTGTGCATAACGGCTACCATTATCCCCGCTCCTACGCGACCGCCATCCGGTCGCGCCGCAACTTCTTCCGCTTCGCCGACGAATATCGGGAGGCGGTGGTCGACAGCTTCGTGAAGCTTTATGCGATCGCAAGGGGATCGCGCGTGAGCGCCTCTCAATTCACCACCTTCTGCGCTGCGATCGGCGCACCCTGCCGCCCAGCGCCGCAGCGCTACCGGCACCTGTTCGACCTCGGCCTCATCGAGGACTGCTTCCTCACGCAGGAATTCGCATTCGATTCTGCCCGCCTCGCGGCCAAGCTGCACCGGGAGCTTGTTGCCGCTTCGATCGAAATCAGGACCGGGGCCGCCGCACGACTGGTCGCAAGCACGGCCTCCTCCGTCACCGTCGATGTGGCGGGTCAGATCGAAACAGCATGCTGGCTGTTCAACTGCACCTATGGCGCGCTCGAGCGGACGGGGATCAGCCTCAAGAGCCGGATCAAGAAGGAACTGGCTGAGATGCTTCTCATCGAGCCGCCTCTCCCGGTTGCGAACGTCGGCATCACCGTCATGGACGGTCCGTATTTTTCGACCATGCCGTTTCCCGCGGCCAAGCTCCATTCCTTAAGCCACGTCCGCTATACCCCGCATCACGCTTCCGATGCAGTCGGCCACGAACCCGCTGAACCGACCCGGAGCAACCGTGATTACATGATCCGGGACGCGGCGCGTTACGTTCCCGACCTGGGCAGTGCGCGGGTGGTCCGGTCGATCTTCGAAGTGAAGGCGGTGCTGAGCCAAAGCGAGGGCGATGACGCACGGCCGATCCTGGTAGAGCGGAGCGAAGAGAGTCCGCACATTCTTTCCATCCTCGGCGCCAAGATCGACAACATCTACGATGTTCGCGAGTATCTTTCGAAGCAGGATTGGAACTGAGCCGCCAGGCGCCGGCCTGCATTGACAGGGCCACCTTCCCGGCTACAGCAATGCTGCGGCAGGCAGGGCTCATGCTTAAGAGAATAGCGTTTTTCTGGTGGCTGGCCGCCTTCCTTGTGCTTGGCACCCTGTTCGTGTCCGGCGCGCTTCAGCCGCAGGCTTTGCCGCGGCTTGCCGGCGATTATCCAACACGCCCGATGAATGCTCGGCCGCATTTCGACCGGATCAGCGACTCCCTTGTTGAGAATGTAATCGATGCGCGGCTCGCCGGGAGCACCCCGACGCCGGGCGGGTTCATGTTCCGGATCCCGGGCGATCCCCGCATTGTCGATGTCTACAATCCGGCCGCTTACAATGGCGAGTGGCAGCCGACCCGGCAGGATCTGGAGCGGCGCACGATATATTCGTCGCAGTTCGGCTTGCAGGGACGCTTTTATGCCGCCGCCGCCGCCGGATTGGAAATTGACCGGCAGTCTGCCGTAGCGCTTTTGCGCGGCGTCACCGCGGCAGGCCTGGCGGCGATGCTGGCGATCCTCATCCTCCTCATCCGGCGGGAATGGGGGAAGGCAGCCGCGCTATGGAGCCTGGCATTCTGCGCGGTTTCGACCGGTTTCAACCTGTTCGCTCCCAGCCTCTA
>JALYGI010000442.1 GCA_030777185.1 Pseudomonadota bacterium | reverse complement strand
CGACAAGGACGGGCAGCCCTTCCTGTTCGGGCTGATCCTGTTCTTCCTCTCGATGATCGGGCTCGCCGTGTCGATCTGGCCGGACGTGATCCCCGGCCGCGTCTCGATCTGGCAGGCGGCCGCGCCTTATGAGAGCCAGCTGTTCATGCTGGTCGGCGCCGCCGTGCTGGTGCCGCTGATCCTCGGCTACACCGCCTGGTCCTATTGGGTGTTCCGCGGCAAGGTCGGCGAGGAAGGATGGCACGCTACTGAGGCTCGTCCGGGGGACGAGCCGGCGAGCCATCATTGAAAACACAAGTCCCCGGTCCGCTGTGGAAGCGCCTTGCCTGGTTCATCGCCTTGTGGGCGGGCGGCGTGGCGACCGTAACGGCACTGGCCTACGGCATCCGCTTCTGGATCAGCTAGGCCCCTCTCAAGGTCTCTCTTCCCGCTCGCTCATCAGGCCGATGAGATTGCCCTCGCTGTCGCGGGCAATGGCGAGCCAGACGTCCTTTGTGCCCACCCTCGCGATCCGCTTCGGCTCCTCCTCGAACCCTACCCCCTCAGCTGCCAGTTGCCGGTAAGCCGCCTCGGTATCCTCGACCGCATAATAGAGAATGGAGTTGCCGCCCGTCCCCGGGGCTTCGGGACGGCTCAGCATCAGCCGCGTCTCGCCGCATTGGAAGAAGGAGAGTCCCGGTGGTGCGTCGAACAAATGGATGAGGCCGAGAACGTCGCGGTAGAAGCGCTTCGCCCGCTCGAGCTCTCCTACGGTGACTGCGATCTGCGCGATATGTGTCGGCCGCACTCCGGACATGCTTTATGCTCCTTCCCGTGCTAACACTTGCATCAAGCGCATCATTAGCATTGCTAACAAACGGAGTAAAGGCGGGTGGGAGAGGGTCATTCAGAGCAAGTGGCGGCGAGGCTTCACTCGGCTTCGATCAGGCTGTTGAGGTTGCTTCGGCGGGAGGATGACAGCAGCGGCCTCAGCGCGCCCCGGCTCTCCGCGCTTTCGGTGCTGGTCTTCGCCGGGCCGCAGTCGCTGGCCGAGCTCGCGGCGGCAGAGCAGGTTCGGCCGCCGACCATGTCCCGGATCGTTGACGGCCTGGTGGAGGCAGGTCTCGTCACCCGGGAGGCCAAGCCCGGGGACCGGCGCAGCGTTCGCATCGCGGCGACGGAGGAGGGGAGGCGCCTGCTGGAGGCCGGCCGTGAGCGCCGGGTCCGTGCGCTCACCTCCCGGCTCGCGCGACTGGCCGAGAGCGAACGCCGCGCGCTCACCAGGGGGGTTGAAATCCTGGAGCAGGTGGTTCGCTGACCAGCGGGCGCAGTTTCGGCGCCTCCCATTTCCACTGCCGTTTTATTGACATGAATATAGGCTAAGCTTTGCAATATAAGCTAAGGATTGGGGTGAGCACGATCTCCTCGCGCACGACGAGCTGCTTTTCGATCGCCAGCTCTTCGGCAGCCGCCTCGTCTCGGCGGTTCGGACGTGACCCTGCTGCAGCCGGCCGTCAGCTCCCATTCAGGACGGGATCGTTAGATGGCTCGAAGAGCCACTGCTCAGCCACACGAAAAGAAAGCTTCGAAGATGCGCCGCCTCGTCTCTCTGCTGATCGGATCCGTCCTCTTTGCCGCTGCTCCCGCCGGAGCCGCACCGCGCCTCGACCCGGAGCAAAGGCTGGCCCGCGAGATCGAAGGGCGGGTTGCCGGTGAGCCGGTCCGCTGCCTGAACCTGCGCAATATTCGCTCAAGCCGGATCATCGACAGGACCGCGATCATCTACGATGCGGGCGGCACTCTCTACGTCAACCGCCCCCGCGCCGGAGGCGAGTCGCTTGATCAGTGGGACGTGCTTGTGACGCGGCCCTTCGGCTCGCAGCTTTGCAGCATCGATGTGGTGCATCTCTTCGACAGCGTATCCCGGTTCCAGACGGGCGTGGTCTTCCTCGGCGACTTCGTACCCTATCGCAGGCCGAGATAGTCGGGCTCGCCAGCTTAGAGCACTTCCCGAAAAAGTGGGCACCGGTTTTTCGGCCGGGAAGTGCTCAAGACATTGATCTGGAGCCTTTCTGATCCGACAAGGCGACTCCGCCTTGTCGGGAAAGGCTCTAGCATCGACCAGGCTACCACG
>JALYGI010000441.1 GCA_030777185.1 Pseudomonadota bacterium | reverse complement strand
CCCCAGAGGACGACGTAAAGGCCGTAGGTTGCGAGGCCGAAAAGCCAGGTGAAAAGCGGCTGCGCAAAGGCGTCGATGAGGGCGCCGGTGCGTGCCAGCCCGGCAAGCGCGGCACCCCTCGCAACATCGTTCCGAGTGACGGCAGGACCGGCTTCGGGCGCTTCGGTCACTCTTCGGTGCGGACCAGCACCGTTTCCCCGATCAGCAGGAACAGGAAGAACGGCGCCCAGGCGGCAAGCAGCGGCGGATAGGCGCCGAGATTGCCCATCGCCAGTGCAAAATTGTCGGCGACGAAATAAGCAAAGCCCAGGGCCATTCCGAGGACGGCGCGGAGGAAAAGCTGGCCCGAACGGGCGAGGCCGAAGGCGGCGACTCCGGCAAGGAGCGGCATCAGCACGGCCGAAAGCGGGCCGGAAATCTTGTGCCACAGACCGGCCTCGAGCGCCGCGGTGGGCCGCCCGGCGACGCGCATCTGCTCGATCGAATCGCGCAGTGTCGGCAGGTTCTGCTCGGCGGGATCGACCTTGGCGAGGGTGAACTGGGTCGGATCGACGCCTCGGGCGGTGAACAGGGTCGGCATCTTCGTGACGGTGGTGGCATCGACGTCGAAGCGCTCCACGTTGCGCAGCAGCCAGCCGTCGCCGGATGGCGTGCCGCGCTCGGCGGTGATCATCGCCTCCAGCGTTCCGCCGGTGCGCTCGTAGAGCCGCACTCTGCGAAGCTGCGTCCCAGCGCCGCGGCCGGTGACGGTGGCGGCGAAGATGAGATCGTCTCCGTTCCTCACCCAGACATTGTTGTGGACGCCGCTCTCGCGCGGCATCTCGCCATAATCGACCGCCTCCCAGGCGCGTAAAGTGGCGGTGGAGCGCGTGACGATCCGTTCCTGAAACACGAACGCCAGGCCGGCGATGATGAGGCTGGTGACGATCAGCGGCGCGATGATCTGGTGCGCGGAGATGCCGGCGGCCTTCATCGCGATCACCTCGCTGTTCTGATTGAGGGCGGCGAGCGTGATGAGGGTGCCGAGCAAGACGGAAAAAGGGAGGAAGCGGGCGACGAGCTGGGGGAAGCGGAGCGAGACATATTGCCAGAGCTCGGCATCGCCATTGCCGGGATAGCGCAGGATCTTGCCGGATTCGCCGAGGAGATCGAGCGTCTGGAGGACGACCACCAAGGCGGCCAGAACCGCCAGGCTGCGAAGCACGAACAGCTTGGCGGTGTAAAAAGCAATGCGCTTTGAGGGGAACAGAGGAACCTTCAGCATCAGGCGGGCTGGGCCTCACGCCGGCGCCGCGGCCGCACAACCCGTCCGATGGCTTTCGCGGTTTTGGAAAAAACCCGTTCAAGGGCGCCGATCGGCTGGCCGCCGGGCTTATGAGCGAGCGTCCAGTACATCCAGATGATGAGTGCAGCGAAGATCGCGAACGGGCCCCAGAGCGCGATCACGGGATCGACCCGGTCCTGCGCGCCCATCTGCTCGGCATATTGATTGATCTTGTGATAGGTCACCACCATCACGATCGACAGGAAGATGCCGAGGCCCGACGTGCTCCGCTTGGGCGGCACCGCCAGCGCCACGGCGAGCAGCGGAAGCAGCAGCATCATTGCCACCTCCACCATTCGGAAGTGGAAGTTGGCTCGCGTCGCGTCCCGGACCCGTTCGGCCACCTGTTCGGAGCGGCCGATCCGGACAAGCTCGGGAAGCGTCAGCTCGTCATTGCCGGTGCCGCTGCCGCGGCCGCGGAAATTCTCGATCCGCGGCAGATCGATCGGAATGTCGTGGCTTTCGAAGCTCAGCACTCGCGGCGCCCGATATTGCGGCGCATTGTGGACCAGCCGACCGCGGGTAAGGCGAAGAATGATCGTGTCGGGATCGTCGGTGGCGAGGAAGGTGCCGAGATCCGCGGTGGCGGCGAGTGAGCGGCCGTCATTGGTTTCGGCGCGGATGAACACCTCGTGGAGGTGGCGGCCCTCGTCGTCGCTGCGTTCAACCCGGAGCGTCATCCGCCGACCAAGATTGTTGAACTCGCCGACCTTGATCGAGGCGCCGAGCGCGCCCGAGCGCAATTCGAAGCGAAGCCCTTCATAGGCATAATGGGCATAAGGCTGGACGAAGCCGACGATCGCCAAATTGATCGCCGCCAGCACGATCGCATACATATAGGGGACGCGCAGCAGCCGCCCGTAACCAAGGCCTATGGCGCGCAAGCTGTCCAACTCCGACGATAGAGCGAGCTTACGGAAGGCGAGCAGCACTCCCAGCATCAGCCCGATCGGGATTCCGAGCGAGAGATATTGAGGAATGAGGTTCGCCAGCATCTGCCACACGACGTGGACCGGTCCGCCCTCGCTCACCACGAAATCGAACAGGCGCAGCATCTTTTCGAGGAGCAGGAGCATGGCGGCAAGTGTCAGGGTCGCCACCAGCGGCACGAAGATGAGCCGCGCGAGATAGCGATCAATCCGAGTGGCAATGCTCAACTTCTGCAACCTCGCACTTCGCTTAGGCCGGCGTGCCCTGCCGGCCGCCTATAGCTGGCGGGACCCGGACGGTCATGCTGAAACTGGTGGATGTCCCGTGCTCACCCTGGCGCGAAGCTGAACTTCACCGTCTCCGCGTCCAAGCGATCAACCGCTTCGGCAATGGGGTGCAGAAGGTCTTCGACGCCTCACGCGCTACTTTTCGACGCCCCTTGAACATATTTTGGCCGCAAGGTTCGGCGATTTTGAGCAGCATGGGGGCTTAAGATAACCAAGCCGCGCCAAGGTGCGGCGTGCATTAGCGTCCAGGAGTGACCGGTTCATGTTGAAATTGATGCTATCCATTGCAGCGGCGGGCGTCGCGGTTGCGGCCTATCCCGCGGCGGCTGAGGCCGCGCTTGGCCCGGATGCGGCATCGTGCCGGGCCGGGTCCAGCCAACCCGCCATTCTCGTCAACGTCTCCGGCTTCAAGAACCGGGCCGGGCGGCTTCGCGTCCAGCTTTACGGCAGCAACCCCAGGGATTTCCTCGCCAAGGGCAAGAAGCTCCGCCGTATAGACGTGCCGATCACGGCGTCGGGCCCTATGAGCGTGTGCGTCGCCGTGCCGGGGCCGGGAACTTATGCGGTCGCGGTCCGCCACGATGCCGATGCCAATGGCAGGTCCGGCTGGAATGACGGAGGCGGTTTCTCGCGCAATCCCAAGATCTCGCTTGTCGATCTGAAGCCGAGCCTCCAGGAGGTCGCGATCCCGGTCGGCAACGGCGTCAGGCACGTGAACGTGGTACTGAATTATCGCCGCGGACTTTCCATCGGCCCGGTGGCCAGCCGCTAATCGATGGCCCGGGTCGCGCTCCTCTCCAATCCGCGATCAACCGGAAACAGATCGCTGCTTCCGAGGGTGAGGAGCTTTTGCGCCGAGCATAAGGACATCTTTCACTATGAGGTGGAGCATGTCGAACAGATCGGCCAGGCGCTGAAGACGATCGCCCGAGTGAAACCCAAGGTGCTCGTGATCAACGGCGGCGATGGTACTGTGCAGGCGGCGCTCACCGAACTGTATCAAGGCGGGCATTTCGGCGATGCGCCGCCGCCCGTGGCGGTGCTGCCCAACGGTAAGACGAACCTAATCGCGCTCGATCTCGGCGCGGCCGGCGATCCGATCGTGGCGCTCGAGCGGGTGCTCGAGCTCGCACGAACCGACATGGCGCCGCACATCGTGGCGCGGGAGCTCATTCAGCTGAGCGACGGCAGGGCGGGGGGGCGGCCGGTGCTCGGAATGTTCCTCGGCGGTGCCGGCCTTGCCGACGTGATGCTTTACTGCCGGCACAAAATCTATCCGCTCGGCCTGCCGAACGGTATCAGCCACGTGCTGACCGCGATCGCGGCGATCTTCTCGATCCTGTTCGGCATCCGCGCCGCATTCCTTCCGCCGCGTCCCTCGCCGGTGAAGGTCACCATGCTGCGCCAAGGTCAGCTTCAAGGAAGCTTTGCGCTGTTGATGGTGACGACGCTGGAGAAGCTGCTCCTCGGCGGCCAGCTGCCCGGGTCCGCCAAACAGACGGGTGCGCTCAAGATGATGATCATCGAGCGGACGCCGCGCGCGATGTGGCATG
>JALYGI010000440.1 GCA_030777185.1 Pseudomonadota bacterium | reverse complement strand
AACTAGGGCCGAGACCTGCCCAATGGTGCGAAGCCGAGATTTGCTGCGCGATCTGGGGAGACGTTCCGGGTGATTTCCTTTTGCCGAGAGATCATCAAGCCGAGCTTAGGTCTGTGGCTCGGGGTGGTGGTGCTTTCAGCTTGTGCGGCGTCGCCAGCTTGGCACGATGCTGGCGGACCGCCGCAACCCGCCCCTCCAATGGCGCCCCCCTCAGCCGCCGCGCCGCTCGATGCTGCGTCGATTCGGGCACGGCTTGCGGCTGGCGAGACCATCCAAATCGCCTCGGGCCGCATCCCCGTTCAGCGTTACGACTTTTCTCACAGCGACGGTTCGGTGGAAGCGCTTCTGGTCCGGCCGGTCGGCAGCGCTGCCATGCCTGGGCTCGTGCTGATACCTGGCTATTCCCGCACTGCATATGATCTGCTTCCCGTCGCGGTCCGCTTCGCCCGCGCCGGCTTTGCAACGCTGTCCGTGAGCCAGCCCGGCTTCGGTGGATCAACCGGACCCGCCGACTTTTCCGGTCCGCGGACCTTTGCTGCCGTTCATGCCGCCGCGCAGCGGTTCGCCGCCGAGCCTTTTGTCGATCCCACTCGTCTGGGCCTCTACGGCTATTCAAGAGGTGCGCTTGCGGCCGCTCAGCTCGCCACCCGGACCGACCTCTTCAGAGCGGCGGTGCTCGGCGGCGGGATATACGACTTCGCCGCAGCATACCGGCAAGTCACATTGCCCGGCATTCGCTCCAACATGGTCGAGGAGACCGGTATGACGGAGGAGGCGGTGAGGTTCCGATCACCGATCCACGACGTGGAAGGCCTTGATGGGCCAGTGCTGATCGTACACGGGGCAGATGACCTCAATGCTCCTCCGGAGCAGGCGCGCGCTCTCGCGGACCGGCTCAGAAAGCTCGGCCGTCCTCACGAGTTGATCATCATAGCCGGCGGTACTCACTCGCTCTCGGTGAACGACATTGCGACACCGGCGATTGGCTTCTTTCAACGGCATTTGTCGGCGGGCACGGCGACGAGGGCGATAAATTAGGAGCACTCGAAGCCAGCAATAGGCTCGCCGCTGATTCAGCCGGCCCTGCCGCAGGAGGTCGTTAGCTGCCGTTCCAGCACTGAGGGGTAGCCAGGAGGCCGCGTGGCCGTGGTGGCTATTCGCCACTTTCCAATTGGATTTGCCGGCGTGCAGGAATTAATACCTGTTTTGCTAATTCACTGGGGTTGAAGGGGGAATAGACGATGTTGAAGAAGACTTGGCTTGCCGCGTTGCTCGCCGCGATCGCCATGCCGGCCGGCGCGCAGACGCAAATCGCGGCGAAAGCTCAAGCCGCCGCTCTGCCCGATGCGGACCCCGCAATCTGGGTGGTGAAGGACGAGGACACGACCATCTACCTGTTCGGCACGGTCCACGCGTTTGACGGAAAGAAGGAGTGGTTCAACGACGAGGTGAAGACCGCCTTCGACCAGTCCAAGGAAGTCGTGTTCGAGATCAAGATGCCGGATCCTGCCAAGGCGCAGGCGCTGGTGATGGACAAGGCGGTCGACAAGAGCGGCAAGACGCTGACCGCGAAGCTTTCGCCAAGCCAAGCCAGGAAGCTCGCCGCCGAACTGAGCGCGGTCGGCGCGCCGGCCAATGCGCTCGACCGGTTCGAGCCCTGGTTCGCCTCCAACCAGCTCGCCATGATCCGCTTTGCAAGGAAGGGCATAACTCCTGACAAGGGCGCCGAGATGATCCTGAAGGCCGCCGCCGAGAAGGACGGCAAGGCTGTAGGCGAGGTCGAGACCATGGAGTGGCAGCTGGGCCTGTTCGACTCGCTTCCCGCCGATCTCCAGCTCAAGATGCTCGGCGATTATCTTGACGAGGGCGACAAGGCCGACAGCATAATGGCGACCATGATGGACAGCTGGGCGGCCGGCGACATCGACCGGCTCGCCGGCGTGATCAACGAGGGGATCGCTAAGACGCCTGAGCTCCGCAAGCCCCTGCTCACCGATCGCAACGCCCGCTGGGCCGAGTGGATCGACGCGCGGCTCGACAAGCCGGGCACCGTGTTCATGGCAGTCGGCGCGGGACATCTCGGCGGCGAGGACAGCGTCCAGCAGTTCCTCGCCAAAAAGGGCATCAAGGCGGAGCGGGTGAAGAGCTGAGCCCCGCTAGGCTGGGATCGAGAACCTGATTCACGCCTTCGGCCGAAGCGAAGGCGCTTCGATCAAAGACGATGGGGCTCCAACTTGCCAGAGGGGGCGGTCTCACCTATAGGCCGCCCCTTCCCCGTTCATATTCATCCCTGGAGGCGTGAGCGGCGGAGTTTTTGATCAATCAGTTTTGAAAGGCATGCGAAATGAGCGAACAGCTTACGCTGTCGGCCGAGACGCGCGAACGGGCTGGCAAGGGAGCCTCCCGTGCAA
>JALYGI010000439.1 GCA_030777185.1 Pseudomonadota bacterium | reverse complement strand
ATCCGGATCCGCTCGGCATGGATGTACTGCCAGATGTCGAGCTCGGTCCAATTGGAGAGTGGGAAGGCGCGGATCGACTCCCCGCGAGCCTTTCTCAGATTGTAAAGAGTCCACAGCTCGGGCCGCTGGTTCTTCGGATCCCAGCGATGGGTGGCCGTCCGGAAGCTGAGGATCCGCTCCTTGGCGCGGCTCTTCTCCTCGTCGCGTCGGGCGCCGCCGAATGCCGCATCGAAGCCGTAATGTTCGAGCGCCTGCTTTAACCCCTCCGTCTTCCACATGTCCGTGTGAAGGCTGCCATGGTCGAACGGGTTGATGCCGAGCCGTTCCGCTTCGGGATTGCGGTAGACGATCAGCTCCATCCCCGTGTCCTGCGCCACCCTGTCGCGCAATGCGTACATGTCGCGGAACTTCCAGTTGGTGTCGACGTGGAGCAGCGGGAAAGGCGGAGGGGCCGGGAAGAAGGCCTTTCGCGCAAGGTGCAGCATCACCGCCGAGTCCTTGCCGATGGAATAGAGCATCACCGGCCGCTCGGCCTCGGCGACCACCTCGCGCATGATGTGGATGCTCTCCGCCTCCAGTGCCTGAAGGTGGGTGAGGCTCGGCAGCTTTAGGGTTGCGGGCGCGTTCATCAGGCGGCCTTCTCCCGGAGCGGCGCCTCTGTCCCCGCGTGCCGCGTGACGCGGCCGAGGATCACGGTGACAGGAGCACCGGCGGGAAGCCGCTCCGAAAGCCGGGCGATGGTCGCGATCGTGCCGCTCACCTGCGCCTGGTTCGGCAGCGTTGCCGAGGCGATCGCGACCGCCGGCGTCTCGGGGCTCAGACCGTTCGCAATGGCGCGGGCGGCAAATCGGGCGAGCGTTTTGCGCGGCATATAGATGACGGTGGTCGAATATGGATCGGCAACGGCGCGCCAGTCGATGTCGGATGGAAGCTTGCCGTCGGCGCCGTGGCCGGTGACGAACTGGACCCGTCGTGCTTCTCGGCGCTCGGTTAGGGAGAAGCCGAGCGCGGCCGCCGCGCCCTGCGCTGCCGAGATGCCGGGGATGATCGTCACCTCGATCCCCGCCGCTTGGCACGCCTCGATCTCGTCAGTCGCCCGGCCGAAGAGCAGCGGATCGCCGCCCTTCAGGCGAACCACCGTTTCGCCCGCAGTCGCAAGGCGCACGATCTCCGTATTGATGTCGATCTGCGTGCAGGAGGGCCCATGGCCGGTCTTGCCGACGGCAACGCGCCGAGCCTCGCGCCGTGCGAGTTCAAGCACCTCCGGACCCACGAGGTCGTCGTAGAGAATGACGGTGGCCGACTGGAGCGTACGCACCGCTTTCAACGTCAGGAGTTCCGGATCGCCGGGACCCGCACCTACGAGGAAGACCTTGCCCGTGCGGGGTTGCGCAGCAGCGCCGGCGATCAGCGCCTCGCGGTCGGCCTCGTCGGGAAGGCGGTCGATATTGGCCCAGGCACGGTCGACAAAGCCGCTCCAGAAACGGCGCCGCTCCGCGAAGCTATCGAGGCTGCGCTTCAGGCCCGCCCGCCATTCGCGCGCTGCTCCGGCCCAGGCGGAAAGGCCGAGCGGAAGCACGCTCTCGATCCGGGCGCGGATCGATTGTCCCAGCATTGGGGCGGCACCGTCGGTGGAGATTGCCAGCACAACCGGCGCGCGATTGACGATCGTGCCGAACTGCACGTCGCAAAGCTCCGTCTGGTCGATGATGTTGACCGGCGCGCCGGCCGATCGGGCGGCCGAAGCGAAACGCAGCGCCTCATCACGATCTTCAAAGTCGCCGACCGCGAGCGCCGCGCCCCTGAGGTCAGCGGCCTCCCAGCCGCGGCCGAGCACCGTCACCGGCCCCGCGACCGGTCGATCCCTGAGCGCTTCGAATATCTCGGCTCGTTTCCCGGCAAGCACAAGCACGTTGGCGCCAGCGGCCGACAGAAGTTCCGCCTTCCACACGGCACCGGCGGAAGCGCCGGCGACGACTGCCGTCCGGCCGGCAATCTTGTGGAACAGCGGAAGGTTTGGCAGCGGCGCGATCCGCGCAGGAGTCGCAACCGGAACGCGCTGAGGCGAGATGCCGGTGATGGCGGTCATGCTGCGACCTTCGTGCGCACGAGCCGGCCATCGGCGGCAACGTGGAGCCCGCATTCGCGCGCGCCGCCGGTCTCCCACCACCAGCGGCCCGACCGCTCCGGCTCGCCGGGTGCGATGGCGCGCGTGCACGGTTCGCAGCCGATCGAGAAGAAGCCCCTGGCATGAAGCTCATTCACCGGGACACCCTCGGCCGTGCAGAATTCGGCGACCTCTGCACGGGTCCAGTCGAACAAGGGCGCTACCTTGAGCAGCCCTCGCTCAGCATCCCGGGCAGCGAGCTCGACGGCGGCCCGATCACTCGACTGATCCGCGCGCAGACCGGTCACCCACGCAGCGGCACCTTCGAGCGCACGGCCGAGCGGCTGGACCTTGCGCACGGTGCAGCAGCCCTTCCGCGCCTCTACAGAATGGTAGAAGCCGTTGATGCCGGCATCCGCCACATAGTCCTCAAGCGCCGCCTGGTCCGGGTGATAGGAGCGGATTCGTGCCCCATATTTTTCCTCCGTCTCCGCCCACAATTTGTAAGTCGACGGGAAGAGCCGGCCCGTGTCCAAAGTCACAATGTCGATGCCCAGACCTGCGGTAAGGATCAGATGCGTGATGGCCTGGTCTTCGATGCCGAAGCTGGTCGTGAAAGCGATGCGACCCGGAACCTCACGGCGCAGCATCGCGAGCCGTTCGGCGGGCGTGAGGGAGGCGGCAGAAGCCAAAGGCGGGATCGGGTTCACGTGACTGGGTCCTGATGTGACAGGACGTGGATGCAGCAATGGCACTTGCTCGAACCGAGCAATATTCTTCCAATGGCTGCGCACATGCGCCGGGCTTCAAAGCCTTGCATTTCACTTGTCCTTCAACGTCGGACCCGCAGATATGCGCCTGGATTGAATGCCGCAACGCAGCAATCGAGGGGGCTGCCAGATAACAGGGTCGTTGCCGCGAAGAGTGCGAAATTAGAAGATCATTCCCCAACGAGGCGAGGCGGGAGCATGACTTGCCGGGTGCATCGTCCCGGCCGGGCTCCAGCCTGTCGCTCGGAACTTGAACAGTTCAGCTTGGCTCTGCAACGGCCGCGTTGCGGAGGTTCTGCGCCGCAGCAGGGGAAAAATGCTTCACCGTCGCCGTTCACGCCGCGCAATCAAAAGCGTCGCAGACTATCCGAAGCCGTCGGTATGGCGAAGCACGCGAAACATGGCCTTGTCGTGCGCGGACCCGATCAGCTCCCACCGCATGATGTAGACCATTCCGATCAGCACGAAATCGTCGTCCACCGCGACCTTTTCAGCAAGGGCCCTCAGCTCGACGATATCGAGGCTGCTCTGGAACAGAACGAAGGCACCCGTCTCATCCCACCAGCTGAGCTCGTCCGCATTGTCTCTGAGCAGCTGAAGCAACCGCTCGCGGCGTTCCGCAGCTCCAGCGCCCGAGAAGCGAAAGGTTACATAATAATCCCACATGCCGGCGGCTTGGGAGACAGGTGCGACCTTGGCGGCAGCGAGCGGCCGACGGGCGGGCTGAGCTCCAAGGAGCTCCTCGGCTCCGCCGCAGGCAAGGCCGCCCGCACCACCACCAGAATAGACGCTGAGCGTGTCCATTGAGAAAAATCTTCCAATCGCGGGCTTCTGGGCCGCTTCGCCGTACTGTCCCGCTATTGTTACGAGCGACGCGGAATGCCGTGAAATTATGGTCGGACCATGGACGCAGAGCAAGACGAGAGAAGTTGCGACTTACCGACACATCGTGGAACAATATTGCGCAATACGGCCTTCGGGGGGCATAGGCACCCAGCGCCGCCACGTCGGCGAGTCACCCGATTGCAGCTTGATGGTCACCGATCTATGTGGCGCGAAATGGCCGCGCCAGTTCAGCATGTCGCCCTCATCGGGCTTGGCCTCATCGGGTCTTCGATTGCACGGGCCGTCCGGAAATTTCTGCCGGATGTACGGCTCAGCGCCTTCGACCTCGACGAAGCCGTCAGGCAGCGGGCGCTGGAGCTTGGGTTGGCGGATGTGGTTGCGGATCAGCCAGGGAAGGCTGTGGCAGGCGCGGATCTCGTCATTCTGTGCGTGCCAGTGGGATCGATGAAGGCCGCAGCTGAGTCCGTCGCGGAACACCTGCTTCCGGCTGCTTTGGTCAGCGATGTCGGCTCCTCCAAAGCAGCGGTCGCAGCGCTTCTTCGTGAAGCACTTCCGCACGCGAGCATCGTACCGGCGCATCCAGTGGCCGGAACGGAGAATAGTGGTCCGGATGCCGGCTTTGCCGAGTTGTTCACCAATCGATGGTGCATCCTAACGCCCGGAGAGAAGGCGAAGGCCGAGGACGTAAGGAAGCTGGCGACGTTCTGGACGGCGCTCGGGGCGCGGGCGGAGATAATGGACGCAGCGCATCACGATCTCGTCCTGGCCGTCACCAGTCACATCCCCCACCTCATCGCATTCGCTATGGTTGGAACCGCATCCGATCTCGAGCGCGTGACGCAGAGCGAGGTCATCACATATTCGGGCGGCGGCTTTCGGGACTTTACGCGCATCGCTGCGTCAGACCCCACGATGTGGAGGGATATTTTCCTCACGAACAAGGAAGCGGTGCTCGACATGCTGCAACGCTTCACCGAGGACCTGGCGCACCTGCAGAGGGCGATTCGCCGAGAAGACGGCGATACGCTGCTCAACCTTTTCACTCGGGCCCGGGCTATTCGCCGCGGGATAGTTGAGCAGGGCCAGGACATCGCTATTGCCGAGTTCGGCAGGCGCTTCGCCGCAGAGAGTGACCGGATTTCACAATGACACGCCCGACCGACGACCTCCGCGTTCTGAGTCTGACGCAATTATCGCCGCCCTCGCATCTACTGCGCGAGTTTGTCGCCAGCGACCATGCGAGCGCAGTCGTCAACGATGCCCGGACAGCCATTCACCGGATCCTTGCCGGCGATGATGATCGGCTGCTGGTGGTCGTTGGGCCATGTTCCATCCATGACCCGCACGCCGCCCGTGACTATGCGAGGCGCCTGGCCGAGCAGCGGCATCGATTCCACGACCGGCTGGAGATCGTGATGCGGGTCTACTTCGAGAAACCGCGCACGACCGTCGGATGGAAGGGACTTATCAACGACCCGGATCTCGACGACAGCTTCAACATCAACAAAGGTCTGAGAACCGCGCGCGCGCTTTTGCTCGACATCAACGAACTTGGATTGCCAGCCGGAACCGAGTTCCTGGACATGATAACGCCGCAATACATATCGGACCTCGTCGCCTGGGGGGCGATCGGCGCGCGAACAACCGAGTCCCAAGTTCACCGGGAGCTGGCTTCCGGTCTCTCTTGCCCCGTCGGATTCAAGAACGGCACTGATGGCAATCTTCGGATCGCCTTCGACGCGGTCAAAGCCGCGTCGCATCCTCACCATTTCCTTGGGGTGACCAAGGGTGGTCACTCGGCCATCGTTTCCACGGCGGGCAATGAGGATTGTCACGTGATCCTTCGCGGAGGCAAGCAGCCAAACCACGATCATGAGAGCGTCGCAGGCGCCTGCCGCGAGGCTGCGTTGTCGAACGTACCATGCCGGCTCATGATCGACGCCAGCCATGGCAACAGCGAGAAGAATCCGGAAAATCAGCCGAAGGTCGTCGCCAGCATTTGCGAGCAGATATCGAGTGGTGAACGGGCGATCTTTGGAGTCATGCTCGAGAGCAACCTCACTGGTGGGCGCCAGGACCTGCAAGCCTCGCATCCTCTGACCTATGGCCAAAGCATCACTGATGCGTGCCTCAGCTGGAACGAGACTTCGCCGCTCTTCCACGTCCTAGCGGAAGCTGTTGATCGACGCCGGGAGCACTTCACAGGCCTGAAACCCCAAGCGAGCCGCAACTCAGCCCCAGACGCCGCTATGGAGTTTCTTTCTCGGCAGTGACTCGGGCATAGGCAAAGCCGATAGGCTCTCCGGTTGCGGTTCTGATCTCTCCCAGAGAGGTCAGCTCGGAATCATCAACCTCTCTATCCAAAGCAGCGATAACCGGGTCTCGGCGGGCAGCTTCCACGGCTGCTTCCCTGCTCTCAGCCCACTCGACTTCGATGGCGGAGCTGAAGTGGCGGCGCGCGCATTCTTCCAACAGTCGAGTGTCTTCCCGCGTAAATAGGACCAGCCTCATAGGCCCTTGAGCTTGACGCCCTTGCCCGATGAGTTCCCGCCATACAATTTCGATGAGCGGTGCACTCGCGGACCGAGCTCTTTGTCTCAGGCGCGCCAGTATGGCGGCCTCGCGCGCAGGACGAAGCGGTGAGTGTCCTTCGCCTTCCGGTTTGGCGGCAGCCATTTCGCGGGCAAGCTCAAGCCGCCGCTCTATGAGCTCAAGGATGCCATCGTCCGTTTCATCGATTGCCTTGCGTATCCGGCGGACGTCCTTTTGCTCGTTCATCAGCCCGGCTTGGCAGGCTCGGCCCATTTTTCCAAGGTCGAACCTGGAGCGAAGGACCCACGACCGGGAAAGGGGTCTAGCTGCACGGCCTTCATCTGGAGAGGACTGCTCCACTGCGGCTATCTCCAAAGAGACATTGGGGAAATTTAAACCACTTGCGTGCCAGAGCCGCGTCCGTGGGTCCAGCCGGGCCCTCAGCGAGGGGGCTGCCAAATGAAATCCATGATCCGCTTTTCGGGCGCGGCCGCTGTCGCGCTCCTGCTTCCGGCCTGCGCCACCGTGACGCGCGGGACCAAGGAGACTTACATTATCGAGTCGACGCCGTCTGCCGCCGAGGTGACCCTTTCAACCGGCGAGACCTGCGTCACGCCCTGCAAGTTGAAGTTGAAGCGCAAGGAGGAGTTCACGGCGCGCTTTGCAAAGGCGGGCTACCAGTCGGCCGAAGCTCAGGTGGAATCGAAGTTCAAGGGTGGTGGCGGCGTTGCCGCGGCCGGGAATGTTCTGATCGGTGGGGTAATCGGCGCGGTGCTCGACGGCACGAATGGGTCGCTGATGGACCTGACGCCGAACCCGCTTCGCATCAAGCTGATTCCAGTGGCCGAGATCTTCCGTGCTGCAACGGATTCTGCCACCACTGTCGCTGCCACTCCGGCGCTCGAAGCGGTCCGGCTCCCGCAGCCGCCCGCCACCACTGTCGCTGCCACTCCACCGATCGAAGC
>JALYGI010000438.1 GCA_030777185.1 Pseudomonadota bacterium | reverse complement strand
GTGGTGATCAACGCGGTCGGACGCGAGCTCTACGAGCTGTTCTTCCAGGGCTATACCAGGAAGCAGTGGGGCCTCGATCCGAGCCAGCTCGACAAGATGGTCACCGCGCGTATCCCGACGCGGACCAACACCGACGATCGTTATTTCGGAGACAAGCACCAGATCATGCCGGCCGACGGCTATACGGCCATGTTCAACGCCATGCTGGACCATCCGAACATCGACGTTCTCCTGTCGACCGACTATAAGGACATTGTCGGCGAGGTCGACTTCGGGCACCTGATCTTCACCGGGCCGATCGACGAATATTTCGGCTTCCGCTTCGGCAAGCTGCCCTATCGAAGCTTGCGCTTCGAGCACAAAACTGTGGACCAGGAATGGGTGCAGCCCGTGGCCGTGGTGAACTACCCGCACCCGGATGTGCCCTATACCCGGATCACCGAGTATAAGCATCTCACCGGGCAGCAACACTCGAAGTCGAGCCTCACCTACGAATATCCGAGCGCTGAGGGTGATCCTTATTACCCGATCCCGCGTCCGGAAAATCAGGAGCTCTTCAAGAAGTACGAAGCGCTCGCCGATGCGACGCCGAACGTCACATTCGTCGGCCGCCTCGCTACCTATCGCTATTATAATATGGACCAGATCGTCGGCCAGGCGCTCGCCGCCTTCCGTCGCATCGATGCGAAGCGGCAGGCGGCCGGCAAGCCTGCTCAGCGACCCTCCGTCTGGACCGAAGCCGCGGAATAAGACCCGCGGGTTCAATCGTCTTTGGTCGAAGCGCCTTCGCGCTTCGGCCGAGGGCGTGAATTAGCTTTTCACTCCCAGTACCACCAGAGGTCCTCCCTCCGCGGGTCCTTTTCAGGCATTCCGTGACGCGTTCCACCAGAGGGGCCGTTCCCATCGGGATGGATCAGGGAAATCCCTGATGTGCTCATTGGCCTCCCGTTAACTATTTAATCACTCAAATCCGCGAAACTTCCCCTGAGAAGAAGAGACTTGGGGGCAGGTTACATGGCGCATCTTGGGCGAAATCGGCATTTCGAGTCTGTGCGCTCGTGACGGCAAGTTCCGCCTCCGGCAATGCTGAAAGCCTGCTCATCGGCATCAGCCGATCGATGGTCGAAGTGCGCTATCTCATTCGGCAGGTTGCGCCCAGCTCCGCCTCGGTGATCATCACGGGCCCATCGGGAAGCGGCAAGGAGATGGTCGCGCGTGCGATCCATGCGGAAAGCGCTCGCGCAGCCAAATCCTACGTGGCCGTGAATTGCGGCGCGATCCCCCGCGATCTGCTGGAATCCGACCTGTTCGGGCACGAAAAGGGTTCATTCACCGGCGCCGTCACGCAGAAGCGCGGGCGCTTCGAGGATGCCGACGGCGGCACTTTGTTCCTCGACGAGATCGGCGACATGCCCGCTGACATGCAGGTCAAGCTGTTGCGGGTGCTCGAAGAGCGCTCAGTGCAACGGGTCGGCGGGCGCGGCGAGATCGCGGTCGATGCGCGCATCATCTCCGCCACCCATCGCGACATCGACGAAGCGATGGCCGCCCAGCGCTTTCGCGAGGACCTTTTCTATCGTCTTGCTGTTTTCCCGATCGACCTGCCCTCGCTCGGCGAGCGGCGCGAGGACGTGCCGCAGCTTGTCTTGCACTTCCTGCGGGGCGGCACCAGCGGAGTGAAGTTCAGCCAGGGCGCGATGGATCGGATGGTGGCGCACAGCTGGCCGGGCAATGTGCGCGAGCTGCGCAACGTAGTCGAGCGCGCCTCGATCCTTTTCCCGCACCAGACCATGAGCGCCGAACAGGTCGAGATCATCCTCCACCGCCGCGGCCGCGTCAGCAACGTAGAGCGCGCCGCTTTGTGGGAGGCGACCGAGAAGGCCGTGCCCGCGCCGGAGGCGGCGGACATAGCCGAGGCGGGCGTCCCAGCTCCGGAAGGCGAAGGATTCTTGCCGGAAGCTTCGTCCGAAGCCGACAGCGCCGCGGTCGGCGACGCTCCCGTCGACCTGCGCAAGATGATGGCGGATCTGGAATATCGCTACATCGCCGAGGCGCTCCGTGCCTCGGAAGGCGTCGTGGCCGATGCGGCCCGGCTGCTTTCGCTCCAGCGCACCACGCTCATCGAGAAGATGCGCAAGCACGGCCTCGCCAAGGCCGCTTAGACCTTGATCGGATCGGGCTGAAACTGCCTGATCCATGAAATCAAGGTCTCAACTAAATGATGAGGGCCTATTCCTGTCGGCGGTGCCGGCCTCCGACCTCGCCTGCGGCGTCGCTCAGGATAAACTCCGACCGGCATGCCGAAACCAGCAGAGTGCTTCCTGTCTTGGAGCCTGGCCCCGCCGGGGTGACGGTTGATCCCCCGGGGATCGCTTCACGATGTCCCGAGGGACTCCCAGGCCGACGCGATTTGGTGGAGCATGTCGCGGGCGCGAAGCGCCTGGTCGGCATCATTGTCCCTGCCGGCCAGCATGATGAGGCGGCGTGCCTCGGCGTAGATCGAGAACAGCGACTGCGCGATCTCGCCGCCATTCTCATAATCGAGACTGCCCTCCAGCCCATGCAGGATCGAAAGCGCGCGGGACTGCTTGGCGCCGCGCTGGCTGAAATCCTTGCGGCGGGCGGCGGCGGCCATTGCGTCCAGCGCCTTGAGGAGTTCGTCGAAAAGGACCGCGACGAGCGCATGCGGCGAGGCTCCTTCGATGCGGCTGTTGAGGTCGACGCTCTGGTAACGGACCCGCGCGGCGCCGAACCGCGATTGCGCGATGTACATGCTGTAGCTCCCTTATTTTCGTCGAATCAGCTGTTGTCGCCGGTCCAGATCTTGATTTGCTGGTCGAGATAGCTCTGCGTCGCCTTGAACGCGGAAACCTGTCGCTCCATCGCGGTGAAGGTTTTCACGAGCTGGTCGTAATAGGCCTTCGATCGTACCTCGAGCTCCCGCTGGTCCTTTGCGATCTGCTTGGCCTCGGCACTGAGCCGCTCCTGGCTGCTGACGACGGGACCCGAACGGGCGCGAACCGCGTCCCGTATCGCCTGCAACGCGCCGCCGAGACCGGGATCGACGGTCACGGTGGCGCTCGCCAGGGACCCCAGGACTTCGACGGTGAGGCCCAGGGCCTTGGAATTGTACGGCGCGATCAGATACGGGCCGCTGCCAGTCGCTGCGATCCCGTCGATCATGCCGCTGGCATCGATGCCGCCGGAGGCGGGGACGAGGTCGGTATAGGTGTAGGTGCCCGGCTTGGCTTTGCCCATCGCACTGGTGATCTTGAGCAGCGGATCGCTGCTATACTGGACCGGATTGAACAGCGCCTCGACGGCGGCCGGATCCGATTCCAACATCTGCTTGAGCCGGCCCTGGTTGAGGCTGAGCGTGCCGTCGCGATTGGTCGCGACGCCGATTTCGGCCAGCGTCTTGATCGTGCCTTGCGAGTTCAGCACCGTCGTCGGAAGCTGGCCGAGCTGGCGCCGCATCTCACGGATGCTGAGGTCTCCGCGGAGCGGCCCGCCCGCCTCGCCGTCCACTTCCGGGGCGACCGACTTGGCCAGCAAGCTATGAAGCTCATTATAGGCGACGACGAAGTCTCCGACCGCCTGCTCGATCGCCGCACTCGGCCGAGTCACTCCGAGCGAGACTGTCGATCCAGGGGAGGCGCGCTTCAGATCGATCTGGACGCCGTCGATCAGGTCCTTGAAGCCGTTGGACGCCCGCCGCACCTCGACGCCGTCGAGACGCACGATCGCGTCCTGCGCGGCCTGTGCC
>JALYGI010000437.1 GCA_030777185.1 Pseudomonadota bacterium | reverse complement strand
CGAGGTTCCGGCGCTCGATTGTGCCGACCTTGAGCGTTTCAGCGCGGCCGCGCTCGACCGTGACAACTCCGTTGGCGGTTCTGACCAGAGCCGGAAATCCTTTGCTCGGCTCGATGCCGGCGCGCCGGGCCGTGTCGGCCGAGATGCTCGTGGTGGTCGCGCCGCTATCGATCAGGAAGCGGACCTTCTCGCCATTGACCCGCGCGTCGACCCAGAAATGGCCATCGAGCGACTGCTTGATGCGCAGAGTCTCGCCGGCTTGGACGATTTGTGTGCCGCCGCCGCGAGTCTCCTCGACCACGCGCTTGCCGAGCGCGATGAAATCGTCCTTCAGCGTGAATGCCACGAACGCCGCCAGGAAGATGATCACCCAGCCGGCGAACATCTGCAGCCCTCGCCCGATCGGCACCTTGCGAACCATCAGCGCGCTGATGACGAGCACCAGCACGGCCATGAGGTAGACGAAATCGGCGGCCTGATCGCCGTTGTTCAAGGAATGATCTCCATGCCGTCAAAGCCGGGCTCGATCCCGTCCGGCAGCTCCGCGAGCAAGGCCGCATAATCCATCGACTGGTCCATGTGCGTGAGAATAGTGCGGCCCGGGCCAATAATCTGGGTCCACTCAAGGGCTTGCGCAAGGTGGGCATGCGACGGATGGGGCCGCCGCCGGAGCGCGTCGACGATCCAGAGGTCCGTGCCGCGGAACAGGTCGATCATCGGCCCTGTGAGGCCGTTCACGTCCGTCGAATAGACGACCGACTTCCCGCCGGCTTCGAACAAGATGCCGGCTGATGTGATGGACCCGTGCGGCTGATCCACGATCCGGATTCGGATGCCGCCGATCCGAAGCTCATCGGCAAGTAGGTTTGCTTCGACCACAGGGGGATATTCCCCCTTCCCTTCAAACGCATAAGCAAAGCGCAGGAGAAGCGTGTCGAGCGTCTCGCGCCGGGCATAGCCTGCTACCGGCTGCCCGCGCGCGTGATAGAGTTGCCGAAGGTCGTCGATCCCATGGCAATGGTCGGCATGATCGTGCGTCCAGATCACTGCATCCACGTCCTTGATTCCGGCATCAAGAAGCTGCTCGCGCAGGTCCGGGCCGGTGTCGACGAGGATGCGCCTATCCTCATGCTCCACCAGGATCGAGACGCGCCGGCGCCGGTTCCTGGGTTCTCGGGGATCGCAATCGCCCCAGTCATTGCCAACGCGAGGAACGCCCGATGATGTTCCGCAGCCCAGGATGCGGACCTTCATGTCAAACAGCAGCCTTGCTGAAGAGCTTGCGGAAGTTGGCCGAGGTTGACGCTGCAAGCGCCTCCACCGTCTCCCCCCGGAGATCCGCCAGAAAGCGTGCCGTATCCACGACGAAGGCGGGCTCGCATGGCTTGCCGCGGTGCGGCACGGGCGCGAGGAACGGAGCGTCGGTTTCAATGAGAAGCCGGTCCGCCGGAACCTCGCGTGCGGTCGCCTGGAGATCCCGCGCATTCTTGAAGGTGACGATGCCGGACATGGAGATGAAGAGCCCGAGGTCGAGCGCCTTGCGGGCAAAATCCGCGCTTGCGGTGAAGCAGTGGATGACCCCGGTGAACGTGCCCTTGTCCATCTCGTCGGCAAGGATCCGATGCGTGTCCTCCTCGGCATCGCGGGTGTGAACGATGATCGGGAGCCCCGTCTGCCGCGCCGCGGCAATGTGTGAGCGGAAGCTCTCGCGCTGCCGGTCACGATCGGAATGATCGTAGTAGAAATCGAGGCCGCTCTCGCCAATGCCGACCACTCGCGGATGCTCGGCGCGCAGCGCCAGCATCTCCGTCTCCACGTCCGGATGCACGTCCGCCTCGTGCGGGTGAATGCCGATTGAGGCCCAGACGTCCGGCTCGCGTTCGGCCACGCCGATCACGTCATCCCACTCCCCTGCCTTGGTGGAAATGTTCAGCATGGTCGTGACCCCGGCCGCGCGAGCGCGCATCAGCACCGCCGCCTGCTCCTCGACCAGGCCTTTGTAGTTCAGATGACAATGGCTATCGGTCAGCATGCGCGACCCTCTAGGGCCTGATCGGCTGAGGTGGAAGCGCTACGCGCTTCCGCCGAAGGCGTGAATCAGGCCCTTCATATGTTCGAGACCTTGATTCACGGATCAGGCGGATCCCGCCTGATCCGATCAAGGTCTGTGCCTGATCGATTGAGGTGGAAGCGCTGCGCGCTTCCGCCGAAGGCGTGAATCAGGCCCGTTTCATCTGGCTCTGGGCTTTTCGCCGCGGTTGCACCCTCTTCGGACGGAGGCTGGATGCTCCGTCCGAGCGATGCTAGCTGAGCAGCGAGAGGATCAGATCCCATGGTTTTCAAGAAGCTCTCCATCCTTGCGGCAGCGCTCTGCGCAACCGCCCTGCCGGCCGAGCAGGCAGCTTATGCCGTCCGGCGAGGGGAGCAACTCTCGCAAGCGGCCTGCTTGCCCCCAACCGCACCGGCCGCGGCCGCCGAGAAGCAGCCGCCTCCCCTCCTCCTCTCCGGCCTCGGCTATGCGGGCGTTGAGCCGGACACGCAGAACCCGGATGCGATCGCCTGGTTCAAGCAGGGCGTAAGGCTCGTCTGGGCATTCGACGAGGCCGAGGCGATCCGCTCCTTCCAAGTGGCGCAGCAGACCGATCCCGAATGCGCCCTTTGCTTCTGGGGCGAGGCTTGGGCGCGCGGCCCGACGATCAATCTTCGGCCGAGAGACGAAGAGCTTGAGGCTGCGCGCAAGGCCGCCTCGCGTGCGGCGGAGCTCGGCGGTAAGCTCGGCGAACGAGATCGCCTGCTCGTCGATACGATGCTGATCCGCACCAAAGGCGACAAGGGCTTTGCGAATGACCTCTACGCGGCACGACTGGAAAGCGCCGCGCTCCGAATGCCGCAGGACGATCTCCTCAACGTGCTCGCGGCCGACGCACGCATGGTCTCGCAATCGCCCGACGCGTTCAAACCGGGCTCGCTGACCCAGCTTCTGCTGGAGCGGGTGCTTGCACGCAGCCCTGAGCATGGCGGCGCCATTCATTATTATATCCACCTCACCGACTGGATCGACCGCTCCTATCTGGCGGTGCCGCATGCCGAGCGGCTGGGGCGGATCGCGCCCGCGGCAAGCCATCTCGTCCACATGCCCTCCCATAGCTTCTACGGCGTCGGCCGTTATCGGGATGCGGCGGCGGTGAACGTCGCCGCGATCGCCGCCGATCGGGCCTTTGTCCGAAAGGTTCGTCCGCCCGCTTCCGATTATCGGACCGGGCTCCTCGCCCACAACATGCACTTCGCGATGAACAGCGCGCTCATTCGGGGCGACGGCGGCACCGCTCTGGCGACCGCCGATCAGTATCGCGCGACTTATGGAGCGGAGAGCGGCTTTGGCTACAAGCTGCTGGGATCGGCCACTTTCTTTGCGGCCGGGCTCCACGGCGAGGTTGCCGACGTGCTCGCTTTGCCCACGGAGAAGAACCTGCTCAGCGAAGCGCTGCGCCATTATGCGCGCGGCGAGGCGATGGCGCGGCGGGGCGACGCCGGCGCAGTTCGGCAGGAGGCGAAAGCGATCGCAGGCATTCTGGGGAGCGATCAATCGGCCGCCTTGGGCAGCAAGACCGCCGAGGCGCTGGTCGAGGTGACGCAGCATGTGCTCGACGGGCGCGCAGCAATGCTGGCGGGAGATCCGACAAGAGCCGCAGACGCCTATTTCAAAGGCATGCAGGCGCAGGCGGCGGCCAACTTCTCTTCCGATCCGCCGCTCTTCTGGTATCCGGTTCGCAGGAGCTATGCCGCGGCGCTGCTGGCGGCGGGCGATCCTGCACGGGCGCGCGAGCATCTGCATGCGACTCTCAAACGCTGGCCGAACGATCCGCTGACGCTCTACGCGCTTTCGGTGGCGGATCGCCGGCTCGGCTCTGTGGCGACCGCCGACCGCAATCTTGC
>JALYGI010000436.1 GCA_030777185.1 Pseudomonadota bacterium | reverse complement strand
GACCTCCGATCTGTTGGAGCCGATGAATGTCGTTTGAGCTCCTGCCGATGCGGCGGCAAACGCCACCAGGGATGCACCGATCATCAAGTTCCTGGCCAACATACGCTTCTCCGACTGCAAGTGCGTCTAGGCGAGCACCATCCGGGAGATCAGACTCAGGCCGCCAGATCAGACTCGGGACTCGCCGGCTGATGCGGAAGATGCGTATCTAAAATAGTCGAGAGGAAGGCGGCTGACCAGCCGCAGTTCATGCCGCTCGTTGGCGCCTCTCGGCCCCGTCTGGCTGCAAAGCGCCTGTCCCATTTTTGACGTCTTACGTCGTGCAACATGGGCTGTCCTGGCAGACCCTCTGGCTGGAACGCTGCAAAGCTGTGGACAAGCATCGCGCCAATCGATGCCGCAACAATGGGTCGGCATCCTCATAACACGGGCGGAACAAACACTTCTTACTTATGTTAATGAGCTGCGGGCACTTGGCGCTTTCGAAGGCGGGGATCGACCCCACGCTTTTGCCAGCACGGGCGTCCTGCCCGAGTGGCACCGCCAAGGGGAAGGTTATGATGAAGAACGCTGCGAAGATCCTGTTGGGTGTGAGCTTCCTGGGTTTTGCTGCCTGCGACGTCGACCAAACGAAGGAGGGCAAGCTCCCCGACGTGGATGTCAACGCGAGTGGCGGCCAGTTACCGGAGTTCAATGTTGAAGGTCCCGACGTAGATGTTGGAACGGAGAACAAGACCATCGAGGTCCCGACGGTCGACGTAAATCTTCCGGGCGAAGGCAAGGAAGAAAAGAAAGAGTAGTTCTCCCGCGGAGCTTCAGAAAAACATGGTCGCATGCGGACTCCTTCTGCTCGACACCTACGCCCCGGCCGAAAGCTGGGGCGCTCTTTATCGGGTCGGGTCCGCGACACGTCGCCTTGTGCATGGAAGCCCATAGCGCTTCCACCTCAACCGATCCGGCCCTAAGTGCTGCAGTGGAGGAGTTCGCATGCTTGACGAAGTCGGGATCGCCCGCAGGTCGCCTTATGCTTTGGCCTCGTTGCGCATCGTTTCCGGGCTGATCTTTCTGGAACACGGGACGCAAAAGTTCCTCGGCTTCCCGGCTGGTGAAAACGCAGGCTCGGGACTGGCCCTTGACAATCCTGGCGCGTTTGCGGGGATCATCGAGCTGGTGGGCGGCGTTCTGATCACCATCGGGCTTTTCACCCGTCCCGCCGCATTCATCGCCTCGGGCACCATGGCTGTCGCCTACTGGATCGCGCACGCGCCGCAGAACTTCTTTCCGGTCAACAATGGCGGCGATGCAGCGATTCTCTACTGCTTCGTCTTCCTATATTTGGTGTTCGCCGGGCCCGGCGCCTGGAGCGTCGACGGCGTGAAGTCAAGGACAGGCTAGAACCCCGCTGAACGGGCAAAATCCTAGCTGGTGACGCACGCGGTGCCCACTGTGCTTGAGACTTCGCGGAGGGAAGCGACAGGAAAACCGGAAGGCAGACTGCGCGAGGGGCAGTAAATGCCCCTGCTCCCATTCCCCACCGGCAGGCCATGTTGCATGGGTCGTGGCTGCCAACCTACAAGCACAGCGGCAAATCATCTGGAGCCCCTATGTCCCTCACGGATATTCTTGTACCAACGGCGGTGCAGATGCTGGGCGCGCTTTCCGCGTGGCTCGACAAGGGAGCCAGCTACGCCGAAGAACGCGGCGACAAGGCCGACGATCTTCTCGCGCTGCGCCTTGCGCCGGACATGTACCCGCTCGCAGGTCAAGTCCGCTTCGCCGCCTTCATGGCCCAGGAGCCGGTGCACCGTCTGCGTGGCGAGGCCCCGCCGGAGCATTTGGAGGAGGTCCGCCGGGAAGGCTGGATTTCGGGGGAGAAGCCCGGCACATTGTTGGACGCCCGCTCCCGCATCGACGACGCGCTCATCCTTCTTCGAAGCGTGGGCTCGGGCGAGCTCGCCGTGGCGGCCGACCGGCCCATCGCACTGGAGCTCCCCAACGGCATCGTCTTCGACATGGTGGGGTCTAGCTACGTGCGCGACTGGGCGCTGCCGCAATTCTATTTCCACCTGATCACCGCCTACGCGATCCTGCGGAACCACGGCGTCTCACTGGGGAAGATCGACTATGTCCCACACATGTTTGCCTATGCCAGGCCAGGTACCATTCCCGGTTAGCACCGGGCTGTAGGAGCAGCTTCGCCGGTGGCGGAAGCCCTCCTTCGACCCACGCGTCTTGCGAACGCCCCATAGCTCGTCCTACGGGTCGCCTTCCATGCGTCGCACTCAGCCTAGGGCCTGATCGGCTGAGGTGGAAGCGCCATGCGCTTCCGCCGAAGGCGTGAATCAGGCCCTTTCAAATGGCCTTAGACCTCGATTCACGGATCAGGCTGATTCGGCCTGATCCGATCAAGGTCTAGGAGGAAAGACGGATCGTCCCTGATCGCCCCCGCCTCGCTGAAACTTCTCGTTCAATCAACCTGCTAGGTGGGAAGAAAGGGCATTGCTCCAAAATGTAGCCCTGGCTACATCAGCCCGTAGAGCATCGTCTCGAGGAGAATAGCGGCTGCCGCATCTCGGAGATGGTTGAAAGGGGTCTCGGACGCAGAATGAGCGGCTGGTGGAAGAGTTCGGTCAGCGGGCGTCTCTTGCTTTCGGGCGGCGCTCTGCTGGGCGGAACTCAGCTTGCGCGGGCACTTGCGCCGGCTGCTCATGCCCAGTCGGTCGGCCGGGACCGGCGCGCACCTCCGCAATCGGCACACGACAAGCATGACGGGATGATCACGCCGGGCGCGGTCGACAATGCCCGCAACGGCTTCGACCCGCACGATATCCTGACCAACTGGGACAGGGGCAGGGTTTCGCAGCTCCCCGACGGTCGCACGCTGCGTCAGTTCGAGATTACGGCCGAGGACAAGGAGATCGAGATCGCCCCGGGGCTGATGTTCCCGGCCTGGACCTATAACGGCCGGGTGCCCGGCCCGACCTTGCGCGTGAGCGAGGGCGACCGGGTCCGAATCCGCTTCCAGAATCTCGGATCGCACCCGCACTCGATCCACTTCCATGGCATCCATTCAGCGCGGATGGACGGAGTGCCCGGAGCCGGCAACGTGCTTCCGGGCGGCGAGTT
>JALYGI010000435.1 GCA_030777185.1 Pseudomonadota bacterium | reverse complement strand
CCTTCGGGTAGCTGAACATTGGCCGCGACGATGTCGTGCTCCATGCAGAGCCGGCCCATGAGGTTGGTCTTGCCGCGCCCGAGCGGCTGAAGCTCGCCGGTTTCGCTGCACTTGCGCAGCATCCGGTGCGGGTAGAAGAAGTACATCGGAAGCTCGGCGATCGAGGCATCGACCACGGCCTCGATGCTCTCGTCCTCATGCTCCTGGATTTCCAGGATGCGCATGGCGAGCGCCATCGACGGCTGGGCCATCGCCTTGCCCGGCTCGGAGACGATCTGGCGGACGCCCGGGAGCATCGCCTTCACGGTCCCGACCGCCTTGGCGAATTTGCTCTCGTCGTCCGAATGCCAATCATCCGGGAACCAGCCGCCGCCCATGTCGAGCACCTCGATCGTGCGTCCGGTCAGCTTCTCGATCGATCGGCACCACTTCAGCATCGATTCGAACAGGTGCCACCATTGAGAAACCCCGATCCGGTCGCTGGCCATGTGGAAATGCACGCCAAAGGCGGTTTCGGTGGGCAGACGCTTCACCGCATCGACCAGCTTCCTGAACGTGCCGGGGCTGTCGAGCGGAATGCCGAAGCGGGACACGACGTTCGGCGTGCGGATGCGGATGCCGACGTGGCGCGAAGACATCTCGCCCGCTTCCATCGCGGCCAACGTGCGTTCGAGGTCCGCGATGCTGTCGCAGAAAAAGGCGTGCATCCGCTCCTTGGGCATCAGCCCCTCCGGCCACCATTTGGCGGGCCCGTTGAGGATCACCTGATCGGGACGGAAGCCGACCTCCAGCGCCTTTTGCACTTCCAACAGGCTGATACATTCGGCGTAAAAGCCGTTGTCGAGCGCGAGCTTGATGAGGCGCTCGTCCGGATTGGTTTTGATCGAATAGCCGCTTACCACCTGCACCTCGTTGGTGCTGAGGCGATGCGACCGGCCGGCCGCCCGCTTGAACAGGCCGGACGCGGTCTGATCCATGAACAGGAATTGCGGCGTCTGGACCTCGGCGAAGTCGTAGCTGTCGATGTCCGCCACAAACGAATCGGGAATGGCGGGCAAGCCGTCCGGTCCACCTTCCTCTACCACCACTTCCAGCAGGTCCGGATTGGCCTTGTGGAGCTTCTTTGCAAGTGAGGTGAGGCCCGAAGGATGCTTCATCGAATGGCCGATCGCGCCCGCGAAAGGCTCCGGCAGCGGCGGCAGCGGATAGTCGCCGCGTACCGGCACTTCGAGCACGACGCGCGTGAACTCTTGTCCATGCGCCACGGACGGCTTCGGCATCGCCCCCGTCGCGCCCTGGACGAGCAGGGCCGGGAGATTGTGGCCGGCGATCGTCGCCCCATGCACCCAGGCTGGGAAACGCGGGTTCATCTCGAGCAACCAAAGCTGATTTGCGGCATCGCGCACCATTTCGAGCTCGCCGCCACCGGTCCAGTTAAGGTCCTTCACCATGCGGCGAAGCGGGGCCATGAAATCGTCCGGCACTTCGGAAATGTCGCCAGCCCAGGTCTTCCCTTCCGGAGTGATCTCGCGCTTGCGCATGCTGACCGCACCAAGCAGCTCGCCCTTGTAGGCGGCGAGCATCACCGATTCCTCGTATCCGCTGACATGGGACTGGAGGAAAAGCCGCTCGGTCGACCAAACCTTGGTCAGCGCATTGCGTGCCGCTGCGAACGAGTCCCAGGTCGGGGTCCGCGCCGCATCGTAATAGGGCCCCTTGAGCCACACCCGCCAATTATGCTCGCGGCAAAAGGCGTGCAGATCCCAGTCGCTGTGCTCGGTCGAGATATAGGGTGGGATCCTGACCGGGAGATTGCTTGCCGCCTCGACAGCCGGCTTCGTGATCCGCTTCAGCGCACCCAGAGGCGGCGCGAGCAGATTGCGGTGCCCGTTCGGGAAAAGGTCGGCAAGCCACATCGCTTCGAGGTCGCTGCCGGAAATCCAGAGACCGCCCTCATCCAGCGCCTGCCTGACGCGCTCGCCATAGCTGTCCAGGTCGAGCTCGTCCCAGGGACGCTGGATCCAGAGATCGTCGAGATCGTCCCAGTGGATACCGGAAACGCGGTTGGAATATTCCACTCCGACGAGGGTTGCTTTCGGGAAGGCCTGCCTCAATGAGCGGACAATTCCGACGCCTGGCTGCGGATTGCCACCACAATAAAGTCCGCTCACATATACTTTCATGATACTCCATGCATGGCTGAAACATCGCCCGAACAGGCGATGGAAATTAGGATTAACATGACGCAGGTTGATGCGCGGCGAGGACGGCCGCTTCTATACGGAAGCTGGCCGAAGACATTAACAGAAATCAGGATTGCGGGATTAATTTTATTAATGCCGATAACGGCGGAAGACGGCGAGGGTTCCGGAAGCGGAGTTTTGGCACAAATTCGCGATCCAGAACGGGCCAGCGGTTGAAATGGCGACCCGAAGCCGCAACAAAGAGGCGTGATCGGACGCGGGCATTATCCAAGCTACAAGGATCTTGATCCTTTCATCGACGTGGCCAGGCTGAAGTCGCTCGACGTCTATCTGCGTGAGCGGATCGAGCGACGCGTCGCTGCCGCGCACGACCTCGCCTTTTACACCGGCCCGTTCCTGCTCGACGACAAGGCACCCTATCTGCCGGGATCGCGCCTCATCTATCTTGCCACCTCTGCGCGTGAAGAGAATTACTACGATTTGGACCGCACCGATCTTTGGAGTCCAAGCGCTGAGGCTGACGAGTTCTCAGAACTGATGAGCTTCGTCGCCACTCTCCCTTTCCGGGAGACGGGCCGGGTGATCATCATGTACGACAAAAGCGGGCGGGCCGTCACCGCCCACCGCGACCATGACAGCGCCGAGCTCTGCCACGAATTCATTTGGTTCCGGACCAACTTCAGCAAACCCTTCTACATGCTGAATCCGGAGACCGGCGAGAAACTCTATGTCAAATCGCATTCCGCCTGGTTCGACACGGTGAACCAATATCACGGGGCGGATGCGAGCGGCGGCCTCTCCTTCAGCATCCGAGTGGACGGCATCTTCACCGACGAGTTCCGCAGTCGCATCCCTTTTCCAAAGGAAAATCGCTCGGCTGCTCCCGCCTTGTGGTCAGCCGCAGAATAGGTCTTCACGGATTCTGCACCGCTTCAGCGCCGGCGCTTGAAGCTGCGCCCATCGTGGCTTGAAGCCGGCCGGCCATAGCCTTTCACACGAGAATGTGGGGGAGCAACATGGAAGCGGCACTTCTCCGCCGCGGCGGTGCGACAGCTCAGGGTTCGTGCTCGTTCAGCCGGGATCGCCGGCTCCCGCGCAGCAACACTCGCCGCAGGCGCCTTTGACAGCCACGCAGGCTCGGTGAGGGGTCCTGCATGGTCCTTTTAATCTCGGACGACGGGCCCGGCATCCCGCCGGGAGACCATGAGCGGATCTTCGAGCCTTTCCATACCAGCCGCCGCAGCGAAGGGGGCTCAGGGCTCGGCCTTTCCATCGCCCGCTCGCTGCTGAGCTCGGTCGGCGGCAGCATCAGGAGCCTGCCGAGCGGGCGCGGCGCGCTGTTCGAACTCAGCCTTCCCGTCGCAGCGCCGGTCGTGCAGTAAGATTGCAGCAAACGGGGGAAGAATGTGGACGAGATCCTTGCAACGAAATCGGGAGCGATCCTCGAAATCCGCCTCAATCGGCCGGACAAGAAGAATGCGATCACCGTCGCCATGTATGCCGCGCTTGCCGACGCGTTCGAACAAGCCAGCGCCGATCACGCCATCCGCGCCGTCACAATCGCGGGGAATGGAGGCCTCTTCACCGCCGGCAACGACCTAAGAGATTTCCAGCAATCGCGTGAAGGCGGGCCGGACATGCCAGTGTCGCGTTTCCTGCGAGCGATCGCCTCCTGCCCGAAGATCGTGATCGGCGGAGTCGCCGGACCGGCGATCGGCATCGGCACGACCATGTTGCTCCACTGCGATCTGGTGCTGGCGGCCCCGAGCGCCCTCTTCTCGCTTCCCTTCGTCGATCTCGGCTTGGTTCCGGAAGCGGCAAGCTCGCTGCTCCTCCCACGCCTGATCGGACGCCAGCGCGCCGCCAGGCACCTCATTCTGGCCGAGCCGTTCGATGCGGAAACGGCCTTTCACTACGGCTTGGTCACCGAGATCTGCCAAGAGGATGAGCTCGACCTGTGTCTCCAGAACGTCGCCCGGCGGATCGCTGCCAAGCCGCCCGAGGCGGTCATGCTCACCAAGCGCCTGCTCACCTCCACGGCAACGTCGATCCCGGAGCGAATGGCCGAGGAAGGCCGGATGTTCGAAGAGCGTCTCCGCTCCGCTGAAGCCAAGGAGGCGTTCGCCGCCTTTTTCGAGAAACGCCCGCCGAACTTCGGCTGAGAGAGAAGATGGCGATTAGTCGCCGGCCAGACCTTCGAGGATCGGGCAGTCCGGCCGCCCGTCGCCGGCGCAGGCGTGGATCAAATGGTGAAGGGTTTTCTCCATCGCCTGGAGTTCAGCGATCTTGGCGCGGACGCCATCGACGTGACGCTCTGCCGCCCTGCGGACTTCGGCGCTCGACCGTGCCGGATCCTTGTAAAGCTCGAGCAGGTGCCGGCACTCCTCGACCGTGAAGCCGAGCCCTCGGGCACGCGCGACGAAGCGGAGGTTGTGCACGTCCTTTTCGTCATAATCGCGAAAGCCGTTGTCGCGGCGGGCGGAGCTGACCAGGCCAATCTCCTCATAATAGCGGATCGTCTTGGTCGGCAGGCCGGACCGCCGCGCCGCTTCGCCGATATTCATCCTATCTCTCCAGCTTCACCGTCCTCAAACGCAATGCGTTGAGGATCACCGAGACCGAGGACAAGCTCATCGCAAGCGCCGCAATCATCGGGCTGAGCAGCAGCCCGGTGAAAGGATAGAGCAGGCCCGCCGCGATCGGGATGCCGATCGCGTTATAGCCGAAGGCGAAAAGCAGGTTCTGGCGGATGTTCGCGGTCACTGCACGGGAGAGGCGGCGGGCCCGCACCAGGCCGAGGAGGTCGCCGCGGACGAGCGTCACGCCCGCGCTCTCCACCGCGACATCGGCGCCCGTTCCCATCGCGATGCCAATGTCCGCACTGGCGAGCGCCGGCGCGTCGTTGACGCCGTCGCCGGCCATGGCGACCACCCGCCCCTCCGCTTTGAGGCGCGCGACGACGGCAGCTTTGCTTTCGGGAAGCACCTCCGCGATCACCTCGTCGATCCCGATCCGGGCGCCGATCGCGTCCGCCGTGCGGCGGCTGTCGCCGGTGAGCATGATGAGCCGCAATCCTTGCCCATGCAGCGCGCGGATGGCGGCTGGCGTGGTCGGCTTCACCTCGTCCGCCACGCCAAGCACCGCGGCGGCACGGCCGTCGACACTGAGGAACATCAAGGTCGCGCCTTCGTCGCGCTTAGCTGCCGCCGACCGCTCCAAAGCACGAATATCCGCGCCCTCCAGCACCATCATCGCGGCATTTCCGATGGCGATCCTGCGCCCGCCGAGCAAGCCGGCAATTCCTTTGCCGCTCACCGATGCGAAGCCCTCCACGCCAAGCAGCGTGAGGGCGCGCTCCTTCGCCCCTGTGACGATGGCGTGGGCTAGCGGGTGTGCGCTGCTTACCTCCAGCGAGGCGGCGAGCTGAAGCGCCTCGTCCTCGCTTAAGCCAGGAACAGTCTCGACCGCCACCAAGGCGGGCTTGCCTTCGGTGAGGGTCCCGGTCTTGTCGAGGACGAGCGTGTCGACGCCCGCGAACCGCTCCAGGGCTTCGGCATTCTTGATGAGGATGCCATTCTGCGCGCCCTTCCCCACGCCAACCATGATCGACATCGGCGTCGCGAGCCCAAGCGCACAGGGGCAGGCGATGATCAGCACCGACACCGCCGTTACCAGCGCGAACGGTACGCTCGGCGCAGGCGCGGCGAAGGACCAGATCGCGAAGGCAAGCAGCGCCACCAGCAGCACGGCGGGCACGAACCAGGCCGACACCTGGTCGACCTTGCGCTGGATCGGGGCCCGGCTGCGCTGTGCCTCGGCAACCAGCTGGACGATCCGGGCCAGCATGGTCTCCGAGCCT
>JALYGI010000434.1 GCA_030777185.1 Pseudomonadota bacterium | reverse complement strand
GATGGTCGCGGGCATGGTTCCTGTTGCCCTTTCGCTGACCGGCGACGGATCGTTCCGGGGTCCGATGGGCGTGACCGTGATCGGCGGGCTTATCTTCTCCACCATCCTGACACTGCTGATTGTGCCGGGGACCTTCAGCATCGCGCTCGACGTCGAAAAATGGGTGGGCAGGAAGCTTGGACGGCTATTCGTGGTAAGCGGCGATCATGGACCCGCGCCGGTGCCGCAACCTGCGGAGTGAACTAAACCGCCGGCCCGGCTATTGAGGCTGGGATGACCCCGTTTGAGAGGACAGGCCTCACGCGATTCAACCCGGCGCAGGGCGGCGTCAGGGGCATGCGCATCATGGCCACTGGCATGCTGGTGGCGATGGCGGCGCTCTTCCTGATCGCCACTCGGCTCGACGACGCATTCCCCGCCTGGGGCTTCGTGCGCGCGTTCGCCGAGGCGGCAATGGTGGGCGGGCTCGCCGACTGGTTTGCAGTCACGGCATTGTTCCGTCATCCCTTGGGGCTGCCGATCCCCCACACGGCGATCATTCCCCGCAACAAGGACCGGATCGGCGATACGCTCGCCTTGTTCCTCAAGGACAACTTCCTCACTGCCTCCGTCGTCGCGCGGCGGCTCCGGAGCGTGGACGTCGCTGGCGCGATCGGCCGCTTCCTGGCCGATCCGCCGGGCGAGGGGCGCCTCCGCGAGGGCGCGAGCCGTCTCGTCGCCGATATACTCGAGGCGCTCGACGAGGAGCGGCTCGGAGGGATGGTCAAGGGCGCAGTCGCCAGCCGCATGAAGTCGCTCGAAGTCTCGCCGCTGATCGGCCAATCGCTCGAAGCGGCGATCACCGAGGACCGGCACGTGCCGATCCTCGACAGCATCGTAGTCTGGGTCGGGCGCACGCTCGACGCCAACGAAGATATCATCCGAGAAATGGTGCACAAGCGGGCCGGCTGGATCATGCGCCTTGCCGGGCTCGACGAGCGCCTGTCAGAGGCGATCATCGACGGGCTCCGACGTCTCACCATCGAGATGGCAATCGATCCAGATCACCCGCTGCGGGACAAGGCCGAGGAGGGGATGGCGCGGCTCGCCTGGAAGCTCCGGAACGATCCGGAGACCCAGGCCAAGGTCGAGCAGCTCAAGGCCGAGATCATTGCCAATGAGGCCGTCGGGCAGTGGATCGAGGGCTTGTGGGAAAAGGCGCGGGCGGGCCTTCTTGAAGCGGCTCGCAACCCCGACGCGACGCTCGCCGGCAAGTTCGGCGAGGCGCTTCGCCAGCTCGGCACCACGCTGCAGGAGGACGCGCACCTCAAGGCCACGATCAACCAGTTCGCCCGGCGGGCCGTCGTGGGGGCAGTGGCAAGCTATGGCAGCAGCATCGTCGCCCTGGTTTCCGACACGATCCGCAGCTGGGATGCCAAGACGATCACCGGACGGCTGGAGGGGGCGGTCGGCCGTGATCTCCAATATATCCGCATCAACGGCACTTTGGTGGGCGGGCTTGTCGGCCTCCTCATCCACACCGCGGAGGTGATCGGCTAGCGGTTTATCGGATCAGGCTGAACCAGCCTGATCCGTGATTCAAGGTTTAGCCGTCGCTGGCCCGCTCGATGTCGGCGCCGACGGCCTGGAGCTTCTCCTCGAGCCGTTCATAGCCGCGATCCAGATGGTAGACGCGGCCGACCTGGGTCTCGCCCTGGGCGGCAAGGCCGGCCAGCACCAGGCTCATCGATGCGCGAAGATCCGTCGCCATCACCGGTGCGCCGAGCAGCTTGTCCACCCCCCGGACGACGGCCGCACGGCCGCGCACCTCGATATCGGCACCCATTCGGGCGAGCTCCGGGACGTGCATGTAGCGATTCTCGAAGATGGTCTCGGTGAGCAGGCTCGTGCCCTCGGCCAGCGTCAGCATCGCCATGAACTGCGCCTGCATGTCGGTCGGAAAGGCTGGATAGGGCGCGGTCGAGATCGACAGTGGCCGGATACCGCCATCGGCTCTCACCCGAATGCCGTTGGGGATATCCTCGACGATCCCACCGGCATCGACCAGGCCGGAGAGGATGGACGGCATCGTATCCTTGCGCGCGCCGATAAGATCGAGCGAGCCGCCGGTGATAATCGCCGCGCAGGCATAGCTGCCCGCTTCGATCCGGTCGGCCATCACCGCATAGGTCGCGCCGTGGAGCCGCGGCTGGCCTTCCACCGTGAGTGTGTCGGTGCGCAGGCCTTCGATCTGCGCCCCCATCGCGATCAGGCACTTGGCGAGGTCGGTGATCTCGGGCTCCCGGGCCGCATTCTCGATCACGGTCGTGCCTTTTGCGAGCACGGCCGCCATCAGCGCATTCTCGGTCGCGCCCACCGAGACAAAGGGGAAGCTGATCGTGCCGCCGCGCAGGCCTCCGGCAGGCGCCTTGGCTTTGACATAGCCCGCCGCAATCTCGATCTCCGCCCCAAGCGCCTCGAGCGCGCGAAGGTGGAGGTCGACCGGTCTCGTGCCGATGGCGCAGCCGCCCGGCAGCGACACGGTCGCCTCGCCGGTGCGGGCAACAAGCGGCCCCAGCACCAGGATCGACGCCCGCATCTTGCGTACGATATCGTAAGGCGCAGTGGTCGAGGCGATGTTCGAAGCCCGAAGCGTCATCACGCGGCCGAATTCATCGGGCTTGGCGCCTTCGACCGTGGTTGAGACCCCAAGCTGGTTGAGCAGGTGCCCGAAGCTGTCGACGTCGGCGAGGCGCGGCAGGTTCCTGAGCGTCAGCGGCTCATCGGTCAGCAGTGCGCAGGGAAGGAGGGTGAGGGCAGCGTTTTTCGCGCCCGAAATTGGTATTCTGCCCTCGAGGCGCTTGCCGCCCCTGATGATGATCCGGTCCATGTGCGGCCTTTAAGGGTTTGATACTCCCGTGCAAGCGGAGCCGACGTACAGGCGTCAGGCCTTTTCCAGTGTGCACTGGAGCGGGTGCTGGTTCTCGCGGGCAAAATCGATCACCTGCGCGACCTTGGTCTCCGCCACTTCGTAGCTGAAGATGCCGCAGACGCCGACGCCGCGCTGGTGGACGTGGAGCATCACGCGCGTTGCATCCTCGATGTCCATCTTGAAGAAACGCTGCAGGACCAGCACGACGAATTCCATCGGCGTGTAATCGTCGTTCAGCATCAACACCTTGTAAGGCGACGGGCTCTTCGTCCGGGTGCGGGTGCGGGTGGCGACGCCAAGCCCGGTGCCCTCGTCGCTCCCCTTGCCGCCGGAGGCCATCTTCGCTGGATCAAGCATAACCATGTTCACGCCTAAATATGGCAAGGGGCCATGGTGGGGCAAGAGTCTCCAGTGGTTTAAAGGCACTTAACCGCACGGGATGCCGCAAGAAAAAAGGGCGGCCCCGCCCGTGTGGGAGAGGCCGCCCTTCTTCGAGAACGAAAAGCGCTGTTAGGCGGCGATGTTCTTCACGCGCTCGGCGGCAACCGAGTAGCGGCTGGTGATCGGCTCGGCGACTTCACCGGCGAGCTTCATCATCGCTTCGCTCATCTTGGAGCTCTCGGCGATCATGCTGTCGAAGGCGGTGCGGGCATAATCGCTCTGCAGGCGGAAGAAGTCAGTGGCCGAACGGACTTCCGCGATGTTCTTCACGGCGGCCGAGGCCTCCTCGAAGCTGCGGCGGCCGAACTCGGCGACTTCCTGGCTCAGCGTCTCGATGCCGCGAGCCGCGACCTTCGAAGAGGCGACGATCGCCTCGACATTGCCGCGGGTGAGGTCGGTCATCTCTTCGACGATCTTCGTGCTGCGCTCAACGGTCTCCTTGGCGCGGCCGTTCATGTCGCCGAACAGGGCCTGCGTGCGGTCGTTGATCATCTTGGTAGTTTCGTTCTGCATGTCGGTGGTCCTTTCGTTGATCTTGCTGGTCGTCTCGGCGGCGGTGATGACGGTGCCGGTGACGGCTTTCTGGGCCGCCGCTCTCGCAGCGACGGGCTTTTGAACGGCCGGCTTCGGAGCAACCGCCTTGGGGGCAACCGCCTTCGCGGCTGCCACCGGAGCGGGGGCTGCCTTGCGGGCGGGGGCTTTCCGGGTCGACGCGACGATGGTTGCCGCCGTTGCCGGCGCTGCCTTTGACGTGGTTTTCGCAGAAGCTTTCGAAGCGGCGGCTTTGGCCGGTCTGGCCTTGGCGCCCTTCGCTGCGGTCTTCTTATCGGCCATTGAAACTGCTCCTCAGTCCTATGCTGCGTTGCAACATAGCCGCTGGATCGCCGAATTTCAAGAACTTTTTGTGCAGTGCAACATAGGCGGAAAAGCTTGCTTATTCAGCATCGAAGAGCCAGCTAGCCGGCGATGATGCCCGGCACCGATCCCCAGCTCCTGGACGGCTTCAAGCAAGCCATGCGCCGCGTCGCCTCGACAGTGAACGTTATCACCATCTGCGTGCGCGGGGAGCCGATGGGGATCACCGCCACCGCAATGTCGTCGCTGTCGATGGACCCGCCAAGCCTGCTGGTCTGCATCAACCGAACAGCCACGATGCACGCGTCGATCACGGACGTCAGCCATTTCGGCGTCAATGTGCTCCACACCGACCAGGCGCATCTGGCGCAGATGTTTGCCGATCGGGCGAAGCGGGCATTGCGGTTCGCCAGCGGCTGGCATCTCGATTGCGAGCGTCCGCCGCGCCTGGCCGATGCGCAGGCCTCGCTGCTATGCCGCCGGATCGACCATCATCAATTCGGAACCCACAGCATCTTCATCGGCGTGGTCGAGAGCGTGGTGGTTCGCGACGAGGTCGATCCCCTGCTCTACCTCAACGGCCAATATGGCCAGGCGCATTTCACCCGCGAATGAAGCGCTCGAGCTCCTCGTGGGCGAGGTCGTCGGTCATCTGCCTTGGCGGATGTTTGCAGAAATAAGCCGATGCGGGATGGATCGGGCCACCGAGCCCGCGGTCCTTGGCAAGCTTGGCGCAGCGGATCATGTCGATCGCCACCCCCGCCGAATTGGGGCTGTCCTCGACCGAGAGCCGCAGCTCCAGGTTCATTGGCACCCCGCCGAAAAGCTGCCCTTCCATGCGCAGGAAGCAGACCTTGTTGTCATTCTGCCAAGCGACGTAGTCGGAAGGCCCGATGTGGATGTTCTCAGGCTCGAGCCGATGCTCGGCCACCGACTGCACCGCTTCCGTCTTCGAGATCTTCTTCGACTTCAGCCGCGAGCGATTCGACATGTTGAGGAAGTCTGTATTGCCGCCGGTATTGAGCTGATAGGTCCGGTCGAGCTTCACCCCGCGCTTGGCGAACAGATCGGTCAGCACGCGGTGGACGATGGTGGCGCCGAGCTGCGCCTTGATGTCGTCGCCGATCAGCGGAACGCCGGCCTCTTCGAAGCGCCTTGCCCAGCTTTCGTTGCTGGCGATGAAGACCGGGATATTGTTGACGAAGGCGACGCCGGCCTCGAGCGCGCATTCGGCATAGAATTCGGTCGCCTGCTGGCTGCCGACCGGCAGATAGTTCAGCAAGACATCCGCTCCGGTTTCGCGCAGGGTGCGCACGATGTCGGCTTTCTCCGGCTGCGCCTGGTCGGCGAGGAGGAAGGTGCGGTCGTCCGGCGCGTCCTCCATATGCTCCGAATAGCCGTCGAGCAGCCGGCCCATGCGGACCTCAGCGCCCGAAGCGGGCACGTGATCGCAAAAAACTGCTGTGCAGTTCGGCTTGGCGAAGATCGCCTCGCCAAGGTCCTTTCCGACTTTCCGCCGGTCGACGTCCCAGGCTGCGACGAACTTTATGTCTTTTGGCCGGTAGCCGCCCAGATCCCAGTGCATCAGTCCGATCTGATCGTTCGCGCCGCCATTCTGATAATGCGCCACACCCTGCACCAGCGAGCTTGCGCAATTGCCGACGCCGACGATGCCTACCCGTATGTCACTCATCTGAAAGACAATCCCACTGTTGTTCTGCTGCGCGCCGGACCGCTTGAGGGCTTCCTCAAGGGTCGTCAAGGCTGAGCCGACGAATGTTCCGCCTGACGGTGCCAGAGAATCCCCGCCAAAGCTACTGCCGATAATGGAATGATTTCAAACCACCAGAAGAAGGTGGGCATGCCTGCGAGACAGGCCACGTAAAGGGCGATCACGCGCACATTGCCGCTGAGAAGCGCCTGCAGCTTCATCGGCCGCACCGCCAAGGAGAGATAACGGTCGATCAGGCGCGGCTTGTCGGCGGCCTCGGCAAGCCTCCGCTCGAACGGTGCGGCCGCCCGGTCGAGGCTGTTGGCGACAGCATCATAGATGCGGACCAGCGGGTTCCTCGAGGGCAGCCGTGGCGGCATCGATTCTCCGCGCCGGCGCCGGTGATAGCGCGCCCGCTCGCCCTCGTAGAGGCTCGATTGCAATGCGTGCGCCGCCGCGGCGGCAGCCATGAGCAGCCATGCCTCCGCCGAGCCGAGGCTGAAGCCGAGCGCGAGATAAAGGAGCATAAAGACGCCATGATCGCAAAGGCCGTCCATGAAGCGGCCGAATGCGCTTGCCGTTCCGGTCGCTCGGGCGATCATGCCGTCGAGCCCGTCCGCAATCAGCCAGCAGATGCAGAAGAGGAAGCCGAGGCTCGCGAGGCGCCAGTCGCGCCAGCCAAGATAGCACAAGGCGGCAAGGGTTCCGAAGCCGAGCCCCACCAAGGACACGGCGTTGGCGGACACTCCATGCTTCAGCGCCCAGGGCAGCAAGGCGCGCGCGGTCCGGTGGATCACCCAAAGATTGGTCGGGTCCTCGATCCTCGGATCGCGCGACTGGTCCGAATAGGCTGCCTGCATCTTTGCCTGCCTTAGAGCAAGATCGTTTCCGGCTGAACCAGCGTCAAACGTGAATCTTGGTCTCATCAGCGTCTATCGGCTTTGCCGATGGATCCGCGGATCACCTGAAATGTCCGTCGCGAATCGCCTGCTCGGCCTTTGCGAGCGCGGCGGCGTCGTCGATATCGATCCAGTCGAGGTCGCTGCAATCCACCGTCCCGGCCGCCCCTTTTTCGGCGCACAGCCGCACCCCCTCCGTCAGCGAGGGCGATTCTAGCCCTGACAGCGCATCGAAGAAGCCGGGCCCGACCGCGAAGATCCCGGTGTCGTAGGCATCGTGCGGCTCAAGTCCCTTCCCGATTGCGAGAATGCGCGTGCCGTTGGTTCTGACGCACGTGACGTCGTCCGGGTCTACCCAAGGGTGCCCTAGCCGCCGGTCGATGCCGAGCTGCAGCCCATTGTCCTCGCCGGCCTCCCGGACCCGGTCGTAAAGACGCGCGTCGACCAAGTGATCGCACATCACGAGCAAGGCGGCCGAATCACCGACCAGCGGCGCCGCGGCGAGAGCGGAGACGCCGTTGGGGAGCCGCCAGTCCGGCGTGCGGGTCAGGAGAATTTCGGCGGGCCATGTCTGCGCAGCAAGATGCTCCTCCAGCGCATCGGCGGCATAGCCGGTGACAACGATCGTGCGCCGAATTCCGCTTCGTGCGAGCCCCTCGATCGCCCGGTCGATGAGCGGCTTGCCCGCGACGGGGCAGAGCGGCTTTGACGAGCCTTTCCGTTGAAGGCGGCTGCCCGCGCCGGCGGCGAGCACCACTGCCGTGTCGATGCCGCTCATGTTCCTGCGACGTACGCCGCGTCAGGCGACCGCCGCCTGACGCTGGGCGGGCGCATAGCGCTCGATCATCCGCGCGCAGAAATCGGCGAAATACATCGGGTCTTTGGCGGGGCTGGTGTGGTGCGGCGCGAGCCCTTCGCTCTCCGGCGTGAAGCAGAAGGTCACTGTAGTTTCAAATTCGGCGAGCGCGTCCATCTGCCTGTCGAACCACGATTCCCAGCCGGGACGATAGCTGTCCGCCCAGCTGAGCCCGGTACGAAGGTGCGTAACGCCGAGGCGCCGCATCCATTTCACTGCGTCCTTCAAGCGAGGGTCCTCGAAATGGAACCATTGCATCAGGCCCATGGCGGGGGCGTGCTTCGCAAAATGATCCAGCGCGAGCTTGGGCGTGCCGTCCTCCTTGATGAGGCCCATGTAGAAATGGCGGTAGTAGCTCGATCCTTCGGCTTCGCGGTGCCGCGTGGTCGCGCCCCAGCTCTGCGGAAGATCGAACAGCGAATACCAGAAGACGCGCGGTACGCGTCCGACCAGCAGCTCGGCCGTGCGGTTGACGCCGAACACCTGGACTTCCTCGGCCCCGAAGCTGCCGACGCCGACTTCGGTTGCCCAGATTTCGTGGTTGGGCGCGACCGCCTCGATCTCGGCGATCTTGTTCGGCCATTCGTGGATCGGCCACAAATTCCAGTCGAGCGGGAAGCCATGAACCGCGATCACCTCGAGATGATCGAGCACGCCATAGCCTTGGAGGCGCTGGATGAAGAGCGGGTCGATCGGCGAGATGCCGCCGAGCACGCGCTTGACCGAGGGATTCACCGCCTCGATCGCCTTTGCCGCTTCGATCACCGTCGTCGCGAACATCGACCAGTCGGGGTCAATCTCCGGGTCCCAATGCGATTTGTTGTTGGGCTCGTTCCAGATCATGGCCGCTTCGAGCATTCAGATGTTCCCCCTGGCCGGATAGACGGCTCCGGTCCCTAGATATTGCGCATAGGGCATTTCGGTGCGCCGACAAATGTAGACCTCGTCCTCTGCCCTGGTCTCGATCGCAAACCCAGACGCGCGGAGCATGGCTTCGGCGCAGGCCCGGTTCGGCGCCCACCAATTGGTCCAGTCATGCGCATATTCGCGCTCGATGAAGTGGAGCTTCGGATAAGCGCTTTCGAAAAAGTGGTCGGTTTCTTCGAATTCGTAATCCGCCTCGACTTCCATCACCTGCCTGGAGCCCCGCTGCATCGACTGGAAGATCAACATGTCCTTGGCGACGTGCTCGTGGATGAGGTCGAGCGCCAGGAGCGGATGGCGCAGATGGTAAAGAACGCCCATGAAAATAACGATGTCGAACGTTTCGCCGAGCGAGCCGACATCGTAGACCGAGTGATTGCGGAACTCGATATTGTCGTAGCCCAGCGTTTCCGCCGCGAAGCGCGCCTGGGCGAGATAATGGTCGTCATGATCAAGCCCGAGCACGCGGTCCGCACCGCGCCGCTTCATCTCCATCGAATAGAAACCTGCGTTACAGCCGATGTCGAGCACGCTCTTGCCGCTGAGGTCCTCCGGCAAGTGCGGCGCGAAGCGTTGGAACTTCACGTTGGGATAGTCGCCGAGGAAATGGTCGGGCGCGGTCCAGATGCCGCCGAGATTGATATTGTGGAACCAGGGCCCGAGCGCCTCGATCCGATCCTTCAGATCGTTATCGCCGCTCCGGATGCTTCGTGGTTCCACGTTCATTGATAGAGCCTCTCATTGATACTCATTACCCGCGCGCCCCAGCTGCCGACCATCAGGCGGGAAACCGAGGCCGGGTCGATATCGAAGCGCAAAAGATTGTCGAGGGACAATCCTAGGTAATAAGCAACCAGGCCGCGGATGATATCGCAGTGGCTCACCGCGGCGATCATCTGGTCGGGATGGCGGGAGGCCAGCTCCTGCAGCGCATCGACGGCCCGTCGGCAGGCTTCCTCCATGCTCTCGCCGCCCGGCGGCCTCGTGATGCTCCTCGCGCTATTCCATTGGTCCCATAATGGGTCACCTTCAAGCGCGTCGAAGGGCATCCCGGTCCACTCGCCGAAGTCGAGCTCGTCAAGACCGTCGGCGATCTCGACCTTCAGTTCGTGCTGCTCGGCGATCGCCCGTGCGGTGTAGTAGGCGCGCTCACGGGGGCTCGAGTAAACTGCGGCGAGCGGCTCCACGCCGAGTAAATCGGCCACGATTTCAGCCTGTTCCAGACCCTCGGGGCTGAGCGCGATGTCGCGCCTGCGCCCGCTCAAGGTGCGCCCGAGCTCCACATGCGCGGCGTGGCGAATGAGGAGGATGGTGGCCGTCACTGAAGGATTGGAACTGACATGTAACGACCTCGTTTTTCAAACCAACGGGAGGAGCGGCCGGTTCCAAATGCTTCCGATCGCCGAGCAGGCCGGATCGGCTGCGGAACAAAGAAGAAGAAGAAGCATTACCGGCCCGGAGGAAGAAGATGAAGATGATGCTTGAGCACGCTCATTCACGCTCGCCAAAGTGCTGAATAACGAACGGGGGACGCATTGCCAGAAAATATCCTGATCACCGGCGGCGCCGGCTTCATCGGCCGTGCTGTTTGCAGGGAATTGCTGAAGCGGGGGCATCAGATCCGCGTCCTCGACAGCCTCATCGAGCAGGTCCATGGCGACCGTGAACGCCCCGAAGATCTTCCTCAGGATGTCGAGCTGATCCGTGCCGACGTGCGCAACGGCGATGCGGTCGCAAAGGCAGTGAAGGGCGTCGACAGCGTCATTCATCTCGCCGCCGAAGTCGGCGTCGGCCAGTCCATGTACGCGGTCGAGCGCTACACGTCGGTGAACGATGTCGGCACCGCAGTGCTCTTCGAGAAGCTGATCGACAAGCCCGTCCGCCGGGTCGTCACCGCCTCATCGATGAGCATCTACGGCGAGGGGCTTTACCTCACTGCCGACGGCGCTTTCGTGCAGACGGCGAAGCGCCAGCCTCGCACGAGTGAGGATCAGAGCTGGGATCCGGTGGACGCGATGGGGCGGCCGCTGACACCTGTGGCGACACCCGAATGGAAGACGCCGGACCTCGCCTCCATCTACGCGCTCAACAAATATGTGCAGGAGCGCACCACCATGATCATGGCGGGCGCCTATGGGATGGAGGCCGTGTGCCTGCGCCTGTTCAACGTCTATGGGCCCGGCCAGGCACTCTCCAACCCCTACACCGGGGTGCTCGCGATCTTCGCCTCGCGCCTGCTCAACGGGCAGCAGCCGATGATCTTCGAGGACGGCGAGCAGCGGCGTGATTTCGTCTATGTGGGCGACGTGGCCCGCGCCTTCGCGGACGCGTTGGAGCTTCCCCAGGCCAACGGCGAGATCTTCAACGTCGGGTCGGGCGACGACCGTTCGGTGACCGAGGTGGCCGAGGAGCTCGCCCGCGCGATGGGCAAGAACGACATCGCCCCGCAGATCGTCGGCAAGTCGCGGGTCGGCGACATCCGCCACTGCTTC
>JALYGI010000433.1 GCA_030777185.1 Pseudomonadota bacterium | reverse complement strand
GCCGTCCACCGTTTCCGTCTTTTCGTAGCCGGTGTCGGTCTGGCGGCTCGCCTGGGCACCCAGAGCGCTGCCCATTGCGGCGAGGGCACCGGCGGCGGTGATGTCGCTGACCTCCAGGCGGATGTTGCTGTCGCCATTCTCGTAGCGCGCTTCGGCCTGCGATCCGCCGGAACCGCCCGCATTCGCTCCCGAACTCGAGACCTCGGCGCGGCGGTAAGCGCCGAGATTGGGGGGCAGCAGTGCCTGAAGAGCCGCAGGCGCCACGGCTGCGGCCGATCCGTTCGCAGCGCCCGACTCTATCCGGGCAGCAGCCGCCTCCATCTGCTTCGAAGCCTCCTCGAGCTTGCCCAGATCCAGCTGGCCGCCGCCCGGAACGGTGACCGTTCCCGAATATTCGCCCGAGCTGGTGGGAACGGGGCCGCGGAAGAGCGCGGTGACCGGCGCCATGATCGCACCGATCAGAATGGCAAGGAGAATTGCGGCAGCGATGGTGACAACAGTGTAAGGCATCGCCCTATCCTCCGGCGCCTTCATCAGCCGCGGCAGCCCGAGATAGAGCAGGTAGAGGCTGTAGAGGCCGAGGATGCCGAGCATTGCCAAGGCCGGGACTAGGCCGAAAATCCCCGCCACCCAGGCGGCAGTGGCCGAATAGGCGGCGACCTTCACCGCCTGCACACGATTTGAGACACCGCCGAACCGCGGCGCCAGGGCATCGATGATCAGCGCCAGCACGAACACGCCAAGAACCGCGAGCACATATTGTGTGACTGCCGTGGCGAGCGCTTCGGCAACGGAGGGCCGGTAGGTGATGCCCAGGAACGAATAGCCGAAGACGAGGCTGCCGATCAGACTGGCGAGGGCCGGCACCGCGGCAAGGATCAGCACCCAGCGGCGGAAGATCTCGCCGACACTGGTTTGCTCGGCATCGACGCGTTCCCATTCCAGCTTTGGCTGGAGGAGGATGCGCTTCACGCGTTCCACCATTCCCGAATGCCCGGTGACAGGCGGCCCAGCATCGTTCGTTTCAACTGTCATGATCGTCCCCCTGCGGCTCAAGCCTCAGCCAGGGGTGCAGGTCCGTGCCGCGGCGTCAGGCCCCACCCCACGCAAAGCAACAACATCCGAGAGGCTAGCACGAAAAGCGGCTGAGCCAAACAGGCCCGGCAAAAGCCCCGAAGCCTTTGAAGTCCAGCCTTAAATGCTGAAGCTGGTGCCGCAGCCGCAGCCGGACGCCGCATTGGGATTGGTCACCTGGAACGAGGCGCCGCCGAGCGATTCGACATAATCGACGGCGCTGCCGCGGACGAGATCAAGGCTGATCTCGTCGACAACGAGGGTAACGCCGTTGCGGATGGTGGCCGTGTCGTCGCTCTCCACGGCCTCGGCCAGGCCGAAGCGATACTGAAAGCCGGCACAGCCGCCGCCATCCACCGCGAGACGAAGGATCGGCGGCTTGCCTTGTCGTGTGGCGATCGCGGCGACCCGCGCCGCCGCGGCCTCGGTCAACTGGATTTCGGGGGTGTCGCTCATCAGCTCAAGATAAGGTCGACCGAACCCCCTCACAAGCACGCGGCGATGATCGGGCGCAAGGGCGCGAACCTTGTGCGCGCACGCGCCAGACGCCATAGGGCGGCAATCCCGATCTTAAGAGCAGCGACAGCCATGAAGACACGCGTTTACGTCACGCTTAAGAACGGCGTGCTCGATCCTCAGGGCAAGGCGATCCACCATGCTCTGGAGGGGCTCGGCTTTTCCGGCATCAACGACGTTCGCGCCGGCAAGCTCATCGAACTCGACCTGTCCGAAGGCGTTTCGGAGGAGGATGTGGAGGCGATGTGCCGCAAGCTCCTCGCCAACACCGTCATTGAGAATTTCCGAATCGAACATGGGCAAGTGGGGGACGAGCGGGGCTCGGCGGCATGAAGAGCGCGGTGATCGTCTTTCCAGGTTCCAATTGCGACCGAGACATGGCGGCGGCGCTGGAGCAAGTCAGCGGCCAGACGCCGATCATGGTCTGGCACCGCGAGACCTCGCTGCCGGACGGGCTTGATCTGATCGCGGTGCCGGGCGGCTTTTCCTATGGAGACTATCTGAGATCAGGCGCAATGGCCGCCAATTCGCCGGTGATGCGCGCGGTCAAGGACGCCGCCGACCGGGGCGTCCCGGTGCTTGGCGTCTGCAACGGGTTCCAGATCCTCACCGAGGCCGGCCTCCTTCCCGGCGCGCTGATGCGCAATGCCGGCATCAGCTTCGTCTGCAAGGACGCCGCGCTGAAGGTGGAGAACAGCCGGTGCGCCTTTACCAGCCGCTACCGGTCGGGCGAGGCAATCACGATCCCGGTCGCCCATCATGACGGCAATTATCAAGCGGACGCGGAGACGCTCGACCGGCTTGAAGGCGAAGGCCGCGTCGCCTTCCGCTATGCCGCGCAAACCAACGGCTCGGCGCGCGACATTGCCGGCATCGTCAATGACGGCGGCAACGTGCTGGGCATGATGCCGCATCCGGAGCGGGCGGTGGAGCCGGCGCACGGCGTCACCGACGGGCGGCGGCTGTTCGAGGGTATTATCGAGGCGATCGGCTAGCCAGGATGCGTGCGGCCGGCGGCTGCGCGCCGCGAGCGTTCAGCCTGTTTTCGCCCTGATCGCCGGCTATTTCGAGCCGTCACGTAATTGCACCCGGATGGAAATAACTTCAGCGCTTCAGGACCTTGGTGAAGCGGGCGAGGCCGAACAATATCGTCGGCCAGAACATCGTGTTCCAGACGTCCTTCCAATTGGCGTTCCATTTCGGCGTTCGGCCATGGCTGAACGTGTCGATCACATCCCAGATCTCGCCCGCGACCGAGGCAAGCGCCACTGCGGCGATCGGGCGCCAGTCTCCCAGCGGCTTTTTAAAGGCGATGGCGACGAGCAGCATCACTGCGAGGCCGACATAGATGTGGAGCGCGTCCTTGCCGAGGCTGGTCACCGCACTGAGGAATATCTTCGTGCTTTCGAAAAACGACATGAGAGCTAAACCTGCGTCTTGAATGGCGTGAAATCGGTGGCGGTATCATAGACGTCGACCCCCTCGCGACGCTTCAGCCAGCCGACCAGAGCATAGGTGACGGGCGTCAGCAGCACCTCCCAGGCAACTTTGAGCGCGAACTGGATGAGGAGAACCTGGAGCAGCGTGTCATTCTCCCAAACGCCGTAAAAAGCGAGCGGATAGAAGATGAGGCTGTCGATCCCCTGGCCGACGATGGTCGAGCCGATCGTGCGGGTCCACAGGTGGCGGCCCCTTGTCCACACCTTCATTCGGGTAAGGACGTAGCTGTTGGCGAACTCGCCGGCCCAGAAGGCGGCGATCCAGGCGAGCACGATGCGGCACCTGTCCGAACACCTGTTCGTAAGCCGCCTGCCCCTGCCAATCGGCCGCGGGCGGGAGCGCCACCACGACGAACGCCATGAACGCCATGAACAGCAAAGCCGCAAAACCCACCCAGATGCAGCGGCGGGCATGGGCGTAGCCGTAAACCTCGGTGAGGATGTCGCCGAGCACGTAGGAGACGGGAAAGAAGAGGATGCCCGCGCCGAACGGCCACTCCCCGAGACCTGGGATGGCGAGCACGGCGACCTTTCCGGCGCCGAGCACGTTCGAGAGGAGAAGGATGGTGACGAAGGCCGCCATGACGAGATCGAAATAGCGGAAGCGCGCTTTCCCAAGCGCCGCGCCCTCGACGGCCCTGATCCCCTCCCCTTGCATCGGCCTCGACTAGCGGTGTTCCGCTCGGCAGGAAAGCGCGCTAGACGGGGCCGACACGCGCCCGTAGCTCAGCTGGATAGAGCACGAGCCTTCTAAGCTTGGGGTCGCAGGTTCGAGTCCTGCCGGGCGCGCCATTTGTTTTCAGGCACTTAGGTCACTCTGACCTACGCCCAGCTTCTGCTACGTTCCGCCCTAGGAAGCACATAGGAAGCACGAGGTTTGCTGAACAGCGGTCATAAGGACGGATCAGCCACCACCGGGACGACAGGGACAATAG
>JALYGI010000432.1 GCA_030777185.1 Pseudomonadota bacterium | reverse complement strand
ATCGAGCAGAGCCGCTCGAACTGCCGGTCGTTGCCGACGGCGACGATCACTTCTCCATCCGCCACCTTGAAGGCCTGGTAGGGCACGAGATTGGCGTGGCCGTTCCCCATCCGGTGCGGGACTTTGCCGGAGACCATCCAGTTCAGCGCCTGATTGGCAAGCACGGCCACTTGGGTATCGAGCAACGCCATGTCGATATGCGCGCCCTTGCCGGTGCGGTCGCGCTCGCGAAGCGCGGCAAGGATGGCGACGGTGGAATAAAGGCCCGTGAACAGGTCCGCATAGGCGATGCCGGCCTTTTGCGGCTCCCCGTCCGGCTCGCCTGTCAGCGACATGGCGCCGCCCATGCCCTGGATGATGAAATCATATCCTGCCCGGGAGGAATAGGGGCCGGTCTGTCCGAAGCCGGTAATCGAGCAATAGACGAGGCCGGGATTGAGCGCCGCGAGCGAACCATGATCGAGGCCGTAGCGGGCGAGGCCGCCCACCTTGAAATTTTCGATCAGCACGTCCGACCCAGCGGCGAGCGCGCGGACCTGCTCTTGGCCCGCAGCGCTTTCAAGGTCGATCGCGACGGATTTCTTGCCGCGGTTGCACGCGTGGAAATAGGCCGCGCTGCCATCCTCGGCGAAGGGAGGGCCCCAATGGCGGGTATCGTCCCCCGCCCCGGGGCGCTCCACCTTGATCACCTCCGCGCCAAGATCGGCCAGCAGCTGCCCGGCCCAGGGCCCGGCGAGGATCCGGGCGAGCTCGACGACGCGGATGCCGGCGAGTGGCTTGTCCATCAGGTCTGGACCCTAAAAGGCCGGAATGCCCGTGATGGCCCGGCCGAGGATGAGGCCGTGAACGTCATGCGTGCCTTCGTAGGTGTTCACCGTCTCGAGGTTGGCGGCGTGCCGCATCACCTGGAATTCGGCCGAGATGCCGTTGCCGCCGTGCATGTCGCGGGCGATGCGGGCGATATCGAGCGCTTTTCCGACATTGTTGCGCTTGATGAGGCTGATCGTCTCCGGGATGAGCTCGCCTTCGTCCATTCGCCTGCCGACGCGGAGCGCCGCCTGCAGGCCGAGCGTGATCTCGGTGATCATGTTGGCGAGCTTCATCTGAACCAGCTGGGTCGCCGCGAGCGGGCGGCCGAACTGCTTGCGGTCGAGCGTGTAGCTGCGCGCAGCATGGTAGCAGGCCTCGGCCGCGCCCATCGCCCCCCAGGCGATGCCGTAACGCGCGCGGTTGAGGCAGCCGAACGGGCCTTTGAGGCCGCTCACGTTGGGCAGCAGATTCTCCTCGGGCACCTCGACCCCGTCCATCACGATCTCGCCCGTGACGGAAGCGCGCAAGCTGAGCTTCTCGCGGATTTTCGGGGCGGTGAGACCCTTCATGCCCTTTTCGAGCACGAAGCCCTTGATCTTGCCGTCGTGGCCGTCCGACTTCGCCCAGACGACGAACAGGTCCGCGATCGGCGAGTTGGTGATCCACATCTTGGAACCTGAGAGGCGGTAGCCGCCGTCGATCGTCTCGGCGCGCGTCCGCATGCCGCCTGGGTCGGAGCCGGCGTCGGGCTCGGTGAGGCCGAAGCAGCCGACCCATTCGCCGCTGGCGAGCTTCGGCAGATACTTCATCCTCTGGTCTTCCGATCCGTAGGCATGGATCGGGTGCATCACGAGCGAGGATTGCACCGACATTGCGGAGCGATAGCCGGAATCGACCCGCTCGACTTCGCGCGCGACAAGCCCATAGCTCACATAATTGAGCCCGGCCCCGCCATATTCCGTCGGAATGGTCGCGCCGAGCAGACCAAGCTCGCCCATCTCGTGCATGATCTCACGGTCGAAGCTCTCTTCGAGATAAGCGCCGGTGACCCGCGGCTGCAGGCGCTCCTGCGCATAGCCAGCCGCCGTATCCCGCACGAGCCGCTCCTCATCCGAAAGCTGCGCATTGAGCGCAAACGGATCTGACCAATCGAAGGGAGCGATGGCGGGGGTGGGCATTGGTTTCCTCGGGGCTTCGAGTGATGTCGCCCCTTCGCGCGTCGCGGCGCGTCTGTCTACTCCCCGGGGGCCTGGCGGTGCGACACCAGCGGACGAAGGATCTCCTCTGCTTCCCCGAACTTGTCGTCCAGCAGCAGATTGGACGACGAGTTTTCCGTAATTGGAAAGTGGCGGAGAGAGTGGGATTCGAACCCACGGTGAGCTTGCACCCACGGCGGTTTTCAAGACCGCTGCCTTAAACCACTCGGCCATCTCTCCGGACGGCGCCGCCTTAACCGTCAAGCGACGGTGCGTGCAAGCGGATCGATGGAACCGCTATCGCGGCTCCGTCGCTTGTGGCAGAGCGCCCGAGTGATGAGGAAGAGTATGCGTCTGTTCGCCCCGGTGATCGCCATGGCCTTTGCCGCCTTTCCCCCGTTCAGCGCCGGCGGAGGCGCGGCGATCGCGCAGACGGCGCCGCTGAGCCAGGCCGGCTTCCAGGCATATCTTCCGCAGCTCCGCGCGCAGGCGGAGCGGCAGGGCGTCAGCCGCCGCACGCTCGATATAGCCTTTTCCGACCTTGTCT
>JALYGI010000431.1 GCA_030777185.1 Pseudomonadota bacterium | reverse complement strand
TGCGATGCGAAGGCGGCGATCCACGAGGCGCATCGGGAAGGCCGGCTCCCCATCCTGGTGGGTGGCACCGGGCTTTACATCAGGACCTTGCTCGAGGGCATCGCGCCGGTCCCGGCCATCGATCCGGAGATCCGCCGGGATGTGCGGGCCCTCGCCGTCGCCGAGACCTTCGCCGCCCTGGAGCGGGAGGATCCACCCGCCGCGAAGCGGCTTCGCCCGAGCGACACGATTCGGGTCGCCAGAGCGCTGGAGGTCGTGCGCTCGACCGGACGTCCGTTGCTCGATTGGCAGCAGGAAAAGGCCGGCGGGATAGCGGGAACAGTCCGGTTGCTTCCGCTCATTCTCCTGCCGCCGCGAGACTGGCTTTACGAGCGGTGCAATCGCCGTTTCGAGACGATGTTCAGCCCGGCTGGCATTGCAGAGGTCGAAGGCCTGCTCGCGCGGCGGCTCAATCCATTCCTCCCCGTGATGCGGGCGATCGGCGTTCCCGAGATCGCTGCTTTCCTGCGGCACGAGCTCAGGCGTGAAGATGCCATTGCGGCGGGGCAGACGGCGACACGGCAATATGCCAAGCGGCAATATACCTGGTTCTCGCGGCAGCCGCCCGCAGATTGGCCGCGCTTCTCGCTCGCTCCCGAGGGCGCGGCGATCGACGGGGCGCTGTCGCTGGTTGCGGCTTAGCTTGTCAGGAGCCGATCAATTGCCGCCCGGCGGCGAATGTTCTAGCCGCAAGCCATGCAGGTCTATTTCGATGCAGACGCCGACCCCGCTCTGGTGACGAGCCGGAAAGTCGCGGTGCTCGGCTATGGCAATCAGGGCCGCCCCCAGGCTCTGAACCTTCGCGGCAGCAATGTTGGGCAGCTGGTCATCGCACTTCGCGAGGCCGCTCCGAGCCGTGACCAAGCGAGGCAGGAGGGTTTCGACGTCATGACGCCGGCCGAAGCCGCCGGGTGGGCGGACATGCTCATCATGCTGCTGCCCGATGAAGCGCATGGCCGCGTCTATGCCGAGCATCTCGCGCCGAACCTGCGGCCCGGCGCGGCGCTAGTCTTCGCACATGGTCTCAGCATCCACTTCAACCTCATTGAACCAAGGCCGGACCTCGACATCATTCTCGTCTCGCCCAAGGGCCCCGGGACCGCATTGCGGCAGGAGTTCGAGCGCGGAAGCGGGCTCCTCGCGCTGTTTGCGGTGGCACAGGATGCCAGCGGCGATGCGGAGCGGCTCGCGCTCTCCTACGGCGCCGCGATCGGCAGCGGACGGGTGGGCATGCTCCCGACGAGCTTCGCGGAAGAAAGCGAAGCCGACCTGTTCAATGAGCAAGCGGTGCTTTGGGGCGCGATCCCGGAACTGATCCTGGCCGGCTACGAAACGCTGACGGATGCCGGATTTTCGCCGGAAATCGCTTATTTCGAATGCCTGACGGAGGTGAAGCTCATCGCCGACCTTATCGAGGCGCGCGGGATCGCCGGCATGCGGGAGGCGATCTCGAACACGGCCGAGTTCGGCGCGCTCAAGGGCGGCACGCGCATCGTCAACCAGGACACCAGAACCGAAATGCGCCGGATCCTCCGCGAAGTGCGCAGCGGTGCCTTCGTCAGGGAACTGATCGCCGATGCGGACGCCGGCTATCCGAAGCTGAAGGCGTCCCGCGCAAGCGCGGCAACGCACCCCATTGAAGCGGTCGGCGCGCGTTTGCGGCAGCTGCAGCGGAAATGATCTTTGCTGCCACCGAGCGGCTTGTCCTCCGCCGGGCGCGCCCAGAGGATCTCGAGCCGCTCATCGCCAGCTGGTCCGAGCCTGAGATGACCCGCTACACGAACGTAAAGCCGGACGTTCGCTCGTTTCTGGCGAGCATGATCGCCGACATGCAGGCGAAGGAGCCGGGCGAGCTGGAGCCTGGCGGCCCCTGGTATCAGTTCATTGCCGAACGGAAAGAGGACGGCGCTTTGGTCGGGGATCTCGGGGTGGGGTTCGGAATCCCTGGCGATCGGCAGGTGGAGCTCGGCTACCGCGTGCTCCCCGCCTATCACCGACGTGGATATGGGCGGGAGGCGGTCGCCGGGATCATAAGCTTCCTCATCGAGCGGCACAGCATCCACCGCTTCGTCGGGGTCGCGGCCGAGCAAAATGCGGCGTCGGTCGCGCTGCTCCGCTCGCTTGGCTTTCGGCAGGAAGGCCATTTTCGCCAGAGCTTCCTTTGCCATGGCGAGTGGATCGACGATGTCTATTTTGCGCTTCTCGCCAGCGAATGGACCGCGTTCAGGCCGCCCGGGCGTTGATCTCGGCCAACCCAATGAACTGGGCGCGCAGGCTCTTGTCCTGAAGGAGCGCGGTCAACACTAGCCGCTGGTACCTCCGGCGACGAAGGGTGCTCTGGAATGCCAGAGCACCCTCCTCATGATTGGGCAGGTGTCAACGCTGTATTGGAGTGACCTGCATCACCGTGTTGGTGCGTGCGTCGATCTCATAAACTCGCTGCCCATCCGAGCGATAATAGACGTTGTTGGTATCTCGGAACTGCGGACCAAATCCAACGGCGCCGCCAAGAACGTTACCGATCGCGCCGGTGATGACGTCACCGGTCCGGAGGCCGCCGCGGCTCAAAATGCTGCCGAGAATGCCGCCGACGCCGCCACCACCGCCAAGCACGCTTCCGAGCACGCCGCCGACGCCGCTGCTGCGGCGAGCGACGCCGCCGAGCACTCCGCCGAGCACGTTGCCGACGCCGCTACTGCGCGGAACCGGCTCATAAGGACCACCTTGCCCGTAGCCGCCGCCAGTGGCGACAGGACGGCCATAGCGATCATAGACACCATCGCTGGTCGCTACTGGGCGGCCGTAACGGTCATAGAGAACATCTTTGCTCGCGACGGGACGGCCGTAACGGTCGTAAGTCCCGGTCCTGTTCGGAACCGGCCGCCCGTAGGCATCATGTTCAACGCCCGTGCCGGAAGCGACGGCATAGCCATCGTCGAGGTCATGGTCGCTCCAGCCATAGCGATTGGCCCAATTCGGACCCCCGGCGGCGCGCAGCTGGTCTCGTAAGGTCCGGATACGCTGCTGAAGTATCCGCCGCTCCGTCAGCGTGAGTCCGTTCGAGCTATAGCTTCGCTCAAGTCTGCGCAGGTCCGTCAGCTGGCGGGAGATCGCGCTACGCTCTGCACTCGTGAAAACACCGGCGTTCAAACCGGCATCGTAACGCGCTTCGAGATTGGCAATGCGGTTCTGCACGCCAACGGCGCCGCCTGCATTCGCCATGCTCTGAGCCGATGCTTCACCCGCATATGCAGCCATCGGCAGAGCAGCTAGGGTGAGAAAGAATTTTTTCATGACGCAAATACTCCACAAGGCCCGCCCGACCAGCCTCAAGTAAACTGCTAACCAGGATGAATGTTGCAGCGATCCGCCGTCACGCGTTTATTTGCTGCGACGAGCGGATGAACTGAACATCCGTTAATTCTCCTGGTTTATTTTCGGTTAACCGGGGGCGACCCGCCGCCGTCGGAATTTCAATTGATCTGAATTTCATCACCGCTCAGCGGGCTGCGCTGAACGCTCGATGAAAGGCCGTGCACCCTTCACGGGGGGAGAGAGTTGAGCCGTCAGCAGCAACGCTAAAGGAGTATCTGTGATGCGAAAGCTGATGTTGATTGCGAGCGCAACCGCGATGGCAATAGCAATGCCCGCGATGGCCAAACCCGGCAAAGGCGGAGGCCACGGAGCCAAGGCCCATGCTGGTAAGTCTGTCGGTGGTGGGCACGCCAAGGCACGTGGTTCCATGCGCACGCGCATGGATGTTCGAGACCGGCTGGACGAGCGGGCCCTCGCTCGCGCGAGAGCCGAGCGCATCGGTGACTTCGACCGGGACGGCATCCCTGATTACCGCGAGCGGCGCTCGCAGCGCCTCGACCGCGTCCTGGATGCTGATCGGGACGGAATACCCGATCATCGCGACCGCCGAGTCGATCGCGATCGCGACGGCATCGATGATCGTGCTCAGAACCGCTTTGGCTCCAATTCCTGCCCGCCGGGCCTGGCCAAGAAGAACAATGGCTGCTTGCCTCCGGGTCAGGCGCGCAAAATGTTTGCCGAAGGGCAACGGCTTCCCACCGGCTATGATTTCTACACGCCTTACGACGACATCCCTCGGAACTATCGGGACGACTTTGATCTCGACCCGAATGGCCGGTACATCTACCGCGACGGGCGCATCTATGATGTTGATCCCAGGACGCAGATCGTCAGGAGGATCATCGAAGGTCTGCTCTAAGGAGAAACTGGACCGTTAACGATTGGGGAACTCGTGTGAGCGGCATTCTTTCGAGGATGCCGCTCACGGATATTGTGTGATGGCCGCTTTGCGACACGGTAAGTATCTCTGCCGTAACGACAATTTGAGGAACATTCGTGGCCTGCACCAGTTTGTTCAGAACGTCCGACTTGGGCGCAGTAAAGGAGTATCCCCGAATGACCCGCAAAGCCATCATCGCTGCTTTGGCCACTGTCGCGCTCACT
>JALYGI010000430.1 GCA_030777185.1 Pseudomonadota bacterium | reverse complement strand
GCGATCGGCGGCGTGATCGGCCACGAGCTCACCCACGGATTCGACGACCAGGGGCGCAAGTCGGACTGGGCGGGCGTGCTGAGGGACTGGTGGAAGCCGGAAGACGCGGCCAAGTTCGAGGCGCAGGCGACCCGTCTCGGCGCCCAGTATGAAGCCTATGAATTCCCCAACCTGCCCGGCATGCGCATCAATCCGCGGGTCGCGATGGGGGAAAATATCGCGGACCTCGGCGGCGTGCTGCTTGGGCTCGAAGCCTATCGCACCTCGCTCGGCGGAACGGCCGCGCCGACCCTTGAGGGCTTCACTGGGGACCAGCGCGTGTTCATGGGCTGGGCACAAGTCTGGCGGACGTTGTGGCGAGACGAAGCGCTGCGGCAGCAGATCGTGAACGGGCCGCATTCGCCCGGCCAGATCCGCGCCTTCGCGCCCCTTCGGAACGTCGATGCCTGGTATGAGGCGTTCAACGTCAAGCCGGGCGACGCGCTTTACATCGCGCCGGAGAACCGCGTCAGGATCTGGTGATCCGCGCGGCAGAAAGCACCGCGCCCACCGCTTGCCTCCAGCCGGCGAGGCGGCGGGCGCGCTGATCCTCCGGCATGCCGGGCTCGAAGCGCCGCACTGCGCCGCGCATCCCAGCAGCCTCTTGGAGCGAGGCGAACATCCCGCAGCCAAGCCCGGCTAGCATGGCCGCGCCCAGGGCAGTGGTTTCGACGAAGCCGGGACGCTCTACGCCAAGGCCCGTCATGTCGGCGAGATCCTGCGCCAGCCAATCATTGGCAGCCATTCCGCCGTCGATCTTGAGCATTTCCCAAGCAGCGCCGTCGGAGGCGAAGGCGGTCATCAGGTCATGCGTCTGGTAGGACATGGCTTCCAGCGCGGCGCGGGCGAGGTGAGCCCGGCCGGACGCGAAGCTCAGGCCCGAGATCGAGCCCCGCGCTTGCGGCTCCCAATAGGGGGCGCCGAGCCCCGAATGCGCGGGAACGATCGTGACGCCAAGGCTGCTCTGAACGCTGCGTGCCAGCGCCTCCGTCTCCTCGGCCGTGTCGATCATCCGGAGATCGTCGCGCAGCCATTTGATGAGGCTGCCGGCAACGAACACCGAGCCTTCCAGCGCATAGGTCCTGACGCCGCCGAGCTGCCAGGCAATGGTGGATAGCAGCCGATGATGCGAGATGCGCTGCTGCCGGCCGGTATTGGCGAGAAGGAAAGCGCCGGTGCCGTAGGTCGCCTTCGTGTCGCCCGGCGCGAGGCAGGCCTGGCCGATTGAGGCGGCCTGCTGGTCGCCCGCGATGCCGGTGATCGGGATCGGACCACCGAAATGCTCCGGCAAAGTGGCGCCGAATTCGCCTGCGCAATCCACGATGCGCGGAAGCGCGCCGAAGGGCACGCTCCAAAGATCGATGAGGCCGCTGTCCCAGGTGCCGGTGCCGATGTTCATCAGCCCCGTGCGGGACGCGTTGGTGGCGTCGGTGACGTGGAGGCCGCCGGTCAGACGGTGGACGAGCCAGGATTCCACCGTGCCGACCATGAGGTCGTCGCCCGCCTCATTGAGCTCGGGCCAATGCTCAAGCGCCCAGGTGATCTTGCTTGCGCTGAAATAGGGGTCGAGGAGCAGCCCGGTGCTCGCCTGAACGGCGCTTTCATGCCCGGCTTCTTTGAGCTTGAGGCAAAGGTCGGCGGTGCGCCGGTCCTGCCACACGATGGCGTTGCCAAGCGCCCTCCCCGTCCGCCGCGACCAGAAGAGGATTGTCTCGCGCTGGTTGGTGATACCGATCGCTGCGATGCGGTCGGCGCCGCCCGCCTGTTCCACCATCGCTCGGGCACAATCGAGGCTGAGGCGCCAGATTTCCTCGGCGTCATGCTCCACCCAGCCGGAAGCGGGATGGAACTGCGTGAGCTCGCGCTGTTCGGTGCCGAGGCAAGCCCCGTCCGGCGCGAACAGCATCGCGCGCGTGCTGGTTGTGCCTTCGTCGATGACCAGCAGCTTCTCACCCATCGGCGTCCCTTAATCGACTGTTCGCACCACGCACGCTAACAGACGGAGCGCGCATGGAAAGCTTCGACCTCCTCATCGTCGGCGGCGGGATCAACGGAACGGCGATCGCGCGCGACGCGGCGGCACGCGGGCAGCGCGTGCTGCTGGTCGAGAAGGATGATCTTGCCGCGTATACCAGCTCGGCATCCTCGAAGCTGATCCATGGCGGGCTTCGTTACCTCGAATATGGCGAGTTCCGGCTGGTGCGAGAGGCGCTCCGGGAGCGCGCGATCCTCTTGAAGACGGCGCCGCATATCGTCAGGCCGCTGAGCTTCGTGCTTCCGCATGCGCCGGGTATGCGGCCCTGGTGGATGCTGCGGGCCGGTCTCCTGCTTTACGACCTGCTTGCTCTGGGCGGCAGCATGCGGCGCTCCCGTGGGATTGCCCGGGACGGCGGGCTTTTCCGCCTGCCCTTGAGCAACCCGGCGGGCCGTGCGGCGCTCTATTGGGACGCATGGGTGGACGATTCCCGTCTTGTTGTCCTCAATGCGGTCGATGCCGCCGAACGCGGGGCGGAGATCGCTACCCGGACGGAATTCCTCTCCGCAGCCCGGGAAGGCGATGCGTGGCGGGTGCAGCTTTCGGGCGGGCGGATCGTATCGGCCAGAGCGATGGTGAACGCCGCCGGCCCCTGGGTGGGCGAGGTCCTCAAGAGCCGGCTGTGCGAGACCAGCCTCAGCCGGGTGCGGCTGATCAAGGGCAGCCACATCATCGTGCCTCGGCTGTTCGAGGGCGAGCACGCTTATATCCTGCAGCAGCCGGACAGACGCGTGGTGTTCGCCCTCCCCTATGGCGCCTTCACCCTTGTCGGCACAACGGACATTCCCGTCGAGCAGCCTGAGGATGCGGTAATCAGCGGCCGAGAAATCGATTATCTGTGCAATGCGGTGAATTTGTATTTCGAACGCCGCGTCAGTCCTGACGACGTCGTGCATCATTATTCGGGCGTGCGCTCGCTTTACGACAACGGGGCGGCGAGCGCGCAGGCGGTGACGCGCGACTATCATCTCGAACTGGACGAGGATGCCGGGCTCCTCTCCGTCTTCGGCGGCAAGATCACAACGGCGCGGGCGTTGGCTGAGGAGGCGCTCGACCGCCTCGGCGTCGACGGGCCCAAGCGGACCGCCGCCTCTCCGCTGCCCGGCGGCGACACCTCCCCTGCCTTTGGAGCTGATCTGGAGGCGCTCGCAGGCTGGATGCCGGGCGACCTCCTGCGGCGGCTCAGCCGTTCCTACGGAACGCGGCTCAGGGATGTTCTGCAAGGAGCCACGTCAGTCCCAGGCATTGGGCGGCATTTCGGCGCCGGTCTTTATGAGGCCGAGGTCCGCTACCTCGTCGAGCGGGAGTTCGCCCGCACGGCGGAGGACATATTGTGGCGGCGGACGAAGCTCGGGCTGCACATGAGCGCAGCCGAACAGCGCTCCCTTTCCGACTGGATCGAGGCTCACGTCTCTTAAGGGCTACGGCCCTTCGTGAAGGGGATCGGTCCCGTGCGGAGCGACTTCGTCCATCTCCTTTCGGTTCTGCTCGCCATGCTGCTTGGCTTTCGGATCGTCGCGGGGGACGTGCTGGTCCTTGTCCGGTTGGTCGTCATGTTGGCGGTTGTGATCCATTGGGCGCTCCTGTCGCTGAGCCACCAACGCCTGCTCACGGGAACGGCTCCGGGGGAGGGCAGTTGAACCGGGCATGGCTCTCAACGCACAACAGGCGCACCAGCGGGCAAAGCCCGGCGACACGGTGATCGGATGGAAGCTCGACCGCGATCAGCGGCGCGAATTGCTGCTCCAGTTTCCGCCTACATACGGCGAAGTGGTCGCGGATCATGTGACCCTCTCTGCGCGCGTGGACCGCAAATCCGAGCTGCCCAGCGAGACCCATGGCGAGATTGTCGGACGGTCCGAAGATGGCGAAGGCGTGGAGGCGATGGTGGTCAGCATCGGCGGCACGACCGACCGGCCCGACGGCAGCACCTATCACATCACTTGGTCGCTCGCCAATGGACGGCGGGCGAAGGAGAGCAACGACGTGATCCGAAATTTCGGCTGGGAGCCGCTTGAGCTGCCGATGCCGGTGAAGCTGGAGCCGGCGGCGTTTCGATGAGGCAGCTTTACCTCGATTGCGACGGCGTGCTCGCCGATTTCGACAGGGGCGCGACGGCGATCCTCGGCATGAAGCCCAAGGCGTTCGAGCATCGGCATGGGCTCGGCCGTTTCTGGCAGAAACTGGCGCAGGCGCCGGATTTTTACTTCAGCCTGCCGCTGCTTCCCGATGCGATGCAGCTCTTCAACGCGGTGAAGCATCTCGATCCGATCATCCTCACCGGCCTGCCACGCGGCAATTGGGCGGCCGACCAGAAGATGCGCTGGGCGGCCGAGCATTTTCCAGGCGTTCGGATGATCACCTGCATGGCGAGGGACAAGCGCAATCACGCCCGAGAAGGTGACGTGCTGGTCGACGACATGGAGAAGTACCGGCACCTGTGGGAGCAGGCGGGCGGGATCTTCGTGCATCATCGATCGGCGGCGGAGTCGATCGAGGCGTTGAGGGATTATTTCGACATCAAGGAGACTGTGCCCTGAGACCCATCAGCCGAGCTGCCTGCAAGGGTCGCCCGAGGCTATTCGGATCCTTCTCTTGAACGTCCGCTGAGGGTGGAAAGCGGACGTTCGACCAAGTAGCGCTTCAGCATCGGATCGGGTGAGCAGATGGCAGGCAAACGAGCAACGCTCCACATGCTGTGCGGGAAGATCGCGGCGGGGAAGTCCACCCTGGCAGTTCAGCTTGCTCAGGAGGCAAAAGCTGTGCTGATGAGCGAGGATCATTTCCTCGCCAAGTTATACCCCGCTGAGATCGCGACGCTGGATGATTATGTGCGATCCGCTGCGCGGCTTCGTTCGGCAATAGCGCCTCACATGACTGACCTGCTAAGGCGTGGAATGTCCATTGTGCTGGACTTTCAGGCCAACACACCTGCCGCGCGGGCTTGGATGCGCCAGATTTTCGAGGCGGCGGATGCAGACCACCAGCTCCACTACCTCGAAGCGTCTGATATCCTGTGCAAGGATCGCCTGGCGGCGCGAAACGCGAGCGGTGCACACGAATATCAGGTGAGTGAAGCCGATTACGATCTCTTCACAAGCTACTTTGTCCCGCCCACTACCGCAGAGGGGTTCAACATCATGATGCACCGGCAACTTTAGCCACTTCGCTAGGCGGCACATCGCTTCCGAATGTCCGCGACGGGTCGGAAGCCGACATTCGGCTGAACGTGTGCAATGGGTGGAAAGCGGATATTCAACCAAGATCCGGGTGGCAGTGTGGACTTGTCCAACGGACCCAGTATTTTGCTCCTGCGCGTGACTGGCGACTGAGGTGGAGAAACCACTGGGAAGCGCGCGACTAAAAAGGCCGCTCGCCTGGGCCGTTCGGAGGAGAACGGCATGCTTGTAGCGATCTACCTATTCGAGGGCGTCACTGCTTTGGACGCGGTTGGCCCTTACGAAGCTTTGAGCCGCGACCCCATGGTCGACCTGCTCTTCGTGGGAAAAGACACCGGTCCTGTCCGCAATGGAGCCGGGTCCCTCGGCTTGATAGTCGACCGAAAATATTCCGACCTGACCGCCGCGAAGGTGCTGATCATCACGGGCGGAGCCGTAGATGGGCTAAGAGCCGCTGCTGCTGATCGCGAACTTATCGAATGGGTGCGCCAAGTGGATGCCACGACGACGTGGACGTGCTCAGTTTGCACGGGAGCCATCCTGCTCGGCGCGGCAGGTCTACTGAAGGCCAGGCGAGCCGCCACCAACTGGCGGGCACGGGATTTTCTCGCCCGCTTCGGCGCGATCTATAGTGGAGAACGAGTGACTGAAGACGGCAAATACCTGACGAGCGCCGGTGTGACCGCAGGTATAGACATGGCTCTTCATCTAAGTGAACGACTGAGTGGCAGAGCTGTCGCCGAGGCGATCGAACTGAGCTTGGAGTACGATCCGCAACCCCCGTTCGGCACGGGGAGTTGGAAAGCCGCAACGGCCGAGCGCATCGATTTGGTTGAAAGCTATCTCCGAAATTGAGCGGAGGTCGTCGCGCACTAAGTGGGCAATGGGTGGAAAACGGATCTCGCGCGTAGTTTAGCGCATCAACTGCCTGGGCCGCGCTGGACGACGTTTGTGATCGAATTGCCAGTGCCCGTCTGACTCACCGAGATGTATTGCCCCGCCTGATCCTGGCTGACGGTGTAACTATTTCCGTTGCCGGACTGGCGGATCACCGCCGTCGCATTGGTCGCGAGTTCTGACTGCGCGATCGAAGCAATGTTGTTCTGGCCCGACTGCTCAATCCGAGCGACCTGACCTTGGCCACGTTGCTCCGCACTGGCAGCATTGCCCGAGTTCGACTGGAGGATCGTGATCTCCGCCGAGCGAGCGCCGCCGGCAAAGTAGAATTCGTCGCCGGCCTGTCCGCTGGCGGGAGCGGCAGACGAAGAAGCGCCGACGTTCGCGCTCTGCCGAGCGGTAGCCGTGTTGCCGGAGCCCTGCTGTGCGACCCTGACGGAGTTGCTGAAGTCAACAGCGCCCGTGCCAAGCTGCTCAACCGTTGCCGCCAAACCAACACCGTCCTGGCGAAGCTGAGCATTGTTGCGGCCTCCGGCCTGCGTCACTTTTGCGGTGAGGTTTCGAGCAGCAGCTGCGACGTCCGTAGCGGTGCTCCCGAAGAAGGTGCTGGAGAAGCCAGCCGTGGCAGTGCCGCCCGTACCCTGCTGGACAAGGGCGGCGTTCTCCAAGCCGCCAAGCTTCTGCCAAACAATAGCCTCGACGTTGATACCGGACTGGGCGGCGTCCAGCCGGCTGCCTATGCCGGATTGAGAAACCTTGATTACGTTGCCCTTGTCGATGGTCCCGCTCGAAGGCTCAGTCTGGTTGATTTTGACACTGCTGCCATGTCCTGCGCCTTGTGACACCATGGCGTTGGCGTACCCGACCTGCTTCACTGCGACGGTTGAGCCTGATGCGAACTGCGCGATATCGGCGACCGCACGATATGGGTCGGCCTTGCTGTTCGGATTGTCGGAATCCGACTGCTCAACGGCGACAACATCTGAGTTGCCGCGTTGCCACAGCCGCACGAGATGGTTTGATCCTCCTTGAGCAACCTCAGCAGAGTTCCCCTTGCCCCACACGGCTAGTGTATTGCCGATCGAGAATGCCGCCGTCTGAGTGGATCCATTCTGCTTCAAAACAACCGAATTGCCCTGCGAAGCACCGCTGGACGAAACGCCTCCAGCGGACATGCTGATATGGGCCTTGTGGCCTCTGCCATGCTGCTGAACGTCAGTTAAGTTCCCGAAACCCCTTGCCGAGATGTCAATCAAGCTGCCGGAGGCGTCTTGCGTTAGCTTCGCCACGTTGGGTGCGGCTTGAGATCCCTCGAATTGGGCGATCGACACCGTGCTGTCGAAGGC
>JALYGI010000429.1 GCA_030777185.1 Pseudomonadota bacterium | reverse complement strand
GGTCGTGAAGCTGCACTCCTCGCTCGCCATGAAGCAGACCATCGCCGCCGTCTCGTGCACCTCGCCGAGCCGTCCCATTGGGATTTTCGAGCGCATATATTCGACCTGACTTTGCGGCAGCTGATCGAGGATCGGGCTCTCGAAGGTCGCAGGTGTGACGGCATTGGCGATCACGCCCTTGGTGGCGAGTTCCTTGCCCAAAGACTTGGTGAAGCCGATCACACCAGCCTTGGACGCCGAATAAGCCGAAGCGTTCGGATTGCCTTCCTTGCCCGCAACCGAGGCGACATTGACGATCCGTCCGTAGCCATTGGCCAGCATGAAGGGCACCACCTCGCGGCAGCAATAAAAGACGCCGTAGAGATTGACCTCGACCACGCGATGAAAGCTTTCCGGCGGATATTCATGCACCGGCCCGGTGGCTCCGGTGATGCCGGCGCTGGCGACCAGGATGTCGATGCGGCCGAGGATCCGGTTGCTTTCCTCGGCTGCGCGAGCCACGGAAGCGAGGTCCGACACATCGAGCGCGACGACATGCTCCGCGCGGACTTCCTCCTTGGCCGCTCGCAGGCTGTCTTCGTTCAAATCCCAAAGAACCACACGTCCGCCTTCGGCGACGATGCGGCGTGCAGTTTCCAGGCCAAGGCCGGAGGCCCCGCCGGTTACAACAGCGGTGCGGCCCTCGAAGCGGTTTTGATAGGCGCGCATCTCAGGCGAGCTCATCGTTGAGGTTGCGCCAAGCTACGACCTTCTGCCGCTGCTGCCCTAGCTTTTCGACACCAAGATGCATCTCATCCCCGGGCTTCAGGAAGATCTTTTCCGGCTTCTGACCTTCGCCAACGCCCGGAGGTGTGCCGGTGATGAGGAGGTCGCCCGGATAGAGCGTGATGAAGCGGCTGACATAGGCAATGCATTCGGCGACTGGGAAAATCATCGTCGAGGTGTTGCCGGTCTGCATGCGCTTGCCGTTCACGTCGAGAAACATGTCGAGCGCCTGCGGGTCGCCGACCTCGTCCGGAGTGACCAGCCACGGGCCGGTTGGACCGAATGTGTCGCATCCTTTGCCCTTGTCCCACTGCGAGCCGAGCTCTTTCTGGAATGCGCGCTCCGAGACGTCGTTGACCAGGACATAGCCGGCGACGTGGTCGAGGGCCTCGGCCTGTTCGACATAGCGGCAGGTCTCGCCGATGATGACGCCGAGTTCGACTTCCCAATCGGTCTTCTGGCTGCCTTTGGGGATCATGACCTCGTCGTCGGGACCCGTCAGGCAGGAAATGGCCTTGGTGAAGAAGATCGGCTCGGGCGGCGGCTCCAAGCCGGCTTCGCGGGCGTGGTCGGCATAGTTGAGGCCGATGGCGATGAACTTCCCGATGCCGTTCACCGGCACTCCATAGCGCTGGCCAGCCTCCACCTTCGGAAGCGACGCAGGATCGATCGTCTTCAGCCGCTCAAGACTTTCGAGCGTCACTTCGGCGGGCGTGATGTCGGCGAGGTGGCTCGATAGGTCACGAACATTGCCTTCTTGGTCGAGGAGACCCGGCTTTTCCTGGCCGCGTGGACCATAGCGCAGCAGCTTCATATCTTTTCCTTAGCGGCTGTAGGGACGGTGAAGATTGACGTCGCGATTGAGCTCGACGCCGAAGCCGGGCTGATCGAGCGCCGAGGCACGCATCCGGCCGTTCTCGGGGATCGGCTCGCCAATCAGCTGCGGATGGAACATTGGCACCACTTCGTCGGCCCCGGGGGCCATCATCAGGAACTCGGCGAAGGGGCTGTTATGACGCGTGATGACGAAGTGGTAGCTGTAGACCGAAGATCCATGCGGCACGACAAGCTTTCCGCGGGCGTCGGCAAGCGCCGAAATCTTGAGAAGCTCGGTGACGCCGCCGCACCACCCGACGTCCGGCTGAATGATGTCGCAGCAATCCATCTCCAGCAGCATGCGGAAGCCCCAACGCGTCGCTTCGTGCTCGCCGGTGGTCACCAGCATGCCCGCGGGTGCGTTGCGCTTCAGATCCGCATAACCCCAATAATCATCGGGGCTGAGCGCCTCTTCGATCCATTTGAGACCGTGTTCGTGAGCCAGATGGGCGAGCCGCGTCGCGTAGTTCAAATCGAGCGACATCCAGCAATCGAGCATCAGCCAGAAGTCGGGGCCGGCACGGGAACGCATCTCGGCAAGCTCCGCGATGTTCTTATGGAGCCCTTCTTCCCCCTCGGCCGGCCCATGATGCAGCGGCATCTTGCCACCGATGAAACCCATCTCCTGCGCGAGGTCCGGCCGCGAGCCGGTCGCGTAGAAGACGAGCTCATCGCGCACCGCGCCGCCAAGCATGTGGTAGACGGGCTCCTGCCGGAGCTTGCCGAGAAGGTCCCACAGCGCGAGGTCGACGCCGGAAATGGCATTCACGACCAGCCCCTTGCGGCCGTAATATTGAGTCGAGAAGTACATCTGGTCCCAGATCTTCTCATATTCCAGCGGGCTGCGACCTTCGAGGAAACGGGCGAGATGCTTCTCGACGATGTAGCAGGCGGGCTCGCCGCCGGTGGTCACCGCAAAGCCGATCGTGCCGTCCTCGGCCTCAAGCTCCACCACCAGCGTTCCAAGCACGTTGATGCCGAAGCTCTGCCGGCTCTGGCGGTACTCGGGATAGCGGCCCATAGGGGTGGAGATATGATCGTCGATCCAGTGTCCCTCGCCCTGATCGTGATAATCCGCTCCCCCGCCGCGAACGACATAGGCCCGGACGTGTGTGATCTTCGGCAGGGTCATTTCGAAGCGTCGCTCCCCGTCACCACCCAGCTGAAAAGCCGGGGGGCGAACAATTGCTCCGGCAGAACGTCCATGCTGGCGGCTCCGGGTCGCGTGCCGCGCTGAGCTGGTGTAACTGGCCTGAAGCGACCTTCCGGCGCCATGAACTTCCTGCTTGGTTTTTCCACAATATGAAATAGAGTATTAGAAGATGAGACACAATCCCGAAAGTGAGCCCGAATCGGCCACTGAAGTCTCGGCGGAGGAGGGGCCGCGGCAGCCTTCGGGCAGCCAGACTCTGCTGCGCGGTCTCGACGTCCTCGAAGGTGTCGCCGACGGGCCGATCTCGCTCGCCGACCTTGCCTCGCGGCTGGGCCTGACGCGGAGCACGACGCACCGCCTGGCAAACGCGCTGATCGAACGGCGCTACCTCATTCTCGTTCCCCAGCGGGGCTACCAGCTCGGGTCGAAGTTGCTCGAGCTCGGCTTTCAGGCCCAGCAGCAAGCGGACCTCGTCCAGCTCGCGCGGCCCCGGCTAGAGGCGCTCGCGCAGAGTTCGGAAGACACGGTCCATCTCGGCGTGCTGGACGGCGACCGCGCGCTCTACCTTGACAAGATCCCCGGCCGGCGGCGCATCGTCATCAGCAGCAGGGTGGGCGACCGCCACCCGCTCACCTCGACCGGCCTCGGCAAGGCGCTGCTGCTCGACGAGACGCCGAAGCGGTGGGAAGAAGCACTGGAGCGGGAGCAGAACGGGTCGAAGATGCCGCGCAACGACGAGCTGTGGCTGAGTCGCATGCGCGGTTATGTAGAGTGCGGGCGCGCCTACGACCTGGAGGAGAATGAGGACCAGATACGCTGCGTCGCCGCGCCGATCCGCGACGCGAGCGGCGGCATCGTCGCGGCGATCAGCGTGTCGAGCGCCGCTCAATATATGGACGACGCGCGCATGGAGAGCCTCACCTCCGAGGTGGTGGAGACCGCCAACGCGATCAGCCAGGATCTCGGCTGGAACCCGAACGCAGGCGCTGGGAGCCGGCCGCGCAAGCAAAGATAGGAAGAGCGAACGTGACCGATCTGCCCGTGACGAACCTCCTCGAAGGAAAGACCGTGCTCGTGACTGGAGCTTCGGCCGGCATCGGGCGCGCCGCGGCAATCGGCGCGGCGCGACACGGGGCAGACGTGGCGATCAACTTCTCGCGCGACGTAGCCGGCGCGCAATCGGCCGTGGCCGAAATCGAGGCGCTCGGCAGGAGCGGCCTCGCCGTCAAGGGCGACGTTTCGGATCCCGACACCGCCAGCGACTTCATTTCGCGCGCCGTGGATGCGTTTGGAAAGGTCGACGTGTTCCTGAACAATGCCGGGATTTGTCCCTTTCACTCGTTCCTCGACATGCCGGCCGAGACCTTCGAACGGACGATGCGGGTGAACCTCCACGGCGCCTATTTCATGTGCCAAGCGGCGGCCAACCAGATGGTGAAACAGGGCCATGGCGGCTCGATCATCGCGATGAGCTCGATCTCGGCGCTGGTGGGCGGCGAATATCAGACCCATTACACGCCGAC
>JALYGI010000428.1 GCA_030777185.1 Pseudomonadota bacterium | reverse complement strand
GCCCAGCTGTCGAGGTTCACGACCTTGTGCGGCGCCTCGTCGGGGGTCCGCCGCCGGTCGAGCGACATCATCATCACCTGCTGGGCAAGCACGTTCCAGCGAGCATCGCGGCTCTGGAGGTTGCGGCCAAGCCACGCCTCCTGCTCCGCCCCCAGCATGGCCGCATTTGGCGCGCGGATTTCCTCGCATGTCGCGCCCCAGCGGTCGCCGCACGGCTGATCGGTGCGGAATTGGCGGGTGTCGAGGAAGTTCATCTCGACCAGATTGCCGATCCGAGCGCTGCGATAGGCCTGGAGCGCCGCCCCGTTCGGGAAGGACCGCCGCCGCACCGGCATATGCTCGTACCAGGCCTGGAAAGCCGCGGCGCGGCGCAGGCGGAAGACTTCGGGCGGCGCGCCTTCCTGCTCGATGTCGGCGGCCCAATTATTGTCGACCTCATGGTCGTCGAAGGCCATGAAGAAGGGGTGAGCGGCGTGCGCGCGCTGGAGATCGGGGTCGGACTTGTACTGGGCATAGCGGCGCCGATAATCGTCGAGACTGTAGATGAGCTGCCCTTCATGGCGCCGCACCGGCACGTAGAGGCCGCCCTGGCCGCGCCCCGGACGCAGCATGTCGCCGCGATATTCGTAGATATAGTCGCCATAATGGTAGACGAAGGCGAGGTCTTCGCGCGCCAGATGAGCAAAGGCGGTGAAGAGCCCGTCCTCAAAATGCTGGCAGCCCGCAACGCCAAAGCGCAACGCCCCGACATCGGCGCCCGCCGCCGGCAGCGTCCGGGCACGGCCGGTGAGGCTCCGCTCACCGCCCTGCTCGAAGCGGTACCAAAAAGGCCGATCGGGCTGCAGCCCCGTCACTTCGACATGAACGGCGTGGGCAAGCTCCGGCCGCGCCTGCGTTTCCCCGCTCGCGACGACAGTGGCGAAACGTTCGTCTGACGCGACCTCCCATTTCACTGGAACCACGCCCATCGGCATCCCGCCGTGCGGTTCGAGCGGCTCGGGTGCGAGCCGGGTCCAGATCACGAAGCCATCCGGGGCAGGATCGCCCGATGCGATGCCGAGGCTGAACGGATAGGCCCGCCACATGGTCTGCGCGCGGAGGATGGCAGGGGCGGCAAAAGCGGTCGCCGCTGTGCCGGCGATGAAAGTGCGGCGAGTCAGCATGACTTGGCGGTACAAGGCTTCGGTTGCGGTTCCAAGACGCACCGCTCCAGCCGTGAAATGAAGACGATAGATGCTTTACGGGCTGGTAACCCTTTTTCGTTAGTGGCGGCTCCCGAAAGGAGCAATTGCCATGACCATCAATCCAGCCCAGAGCCGGATCCTCGCGGCCGTGATCGCGATCATCGCCACGGCGGCGCTGCACGGCAGCTGGCTGAACGCCCTCGATCGCGACGCCATCGCCACGATCGCCGCCGTTACAGCCTAAAGGTTTTTAGCTTCGGATCGGAACGGCATCCCCCTGTCGTTTCGGCTGACTCTGATCGTCTTCGCTTGATGGTCTCGGCGCGGATGAAGCCGACACATCCGCTCGCTCACCGCCCCGACGGTAGCAGCCAGCTGATACCTTCCGCGAACAGGATATCCCACATTGCCATGCTGTGCCCGGCGAGGACCTCGCGGAAGCGGACCTCCGCGCCAGCAGCCTTGGCACGCCTCGCGCGCTCCCTTGTCGATGCTAGAAATGTCGGCTCGAAGGTTCCCGCGCCCGTGTAGATCCGTGCGTTCCCGAGCGCCTCGGCGTGGTGCATCGTCGCCGCCGAACCAGCCGACATGCCGAGCACGTTGCCGAACAGGTCGGGTCGCAGTGCGGCAGCGGCGAATGCCCAGGCCGCGCCGCTGGAATAACCAGCCACGATCCGATCCTGCCGTCGCGATGAAGCCGGGTAGTTCGCCTCTATCCAAGGCACGAGCTCATCGGCGACGAAGTTTAGGTGCCGGGTGAATTGCGGGTCGGGCCGGGTCTCGCCCGCTTCCTGGCTGGATTGGTAGTCGAGATTGCGCCGATCGCAGTATGGCTTGCCGCAGTCGGGCACGAATCCGTCAGCGCTATCGATGCCTACGATGATCGCGGGCGATGCGCGCCCATCGCGAACCGCCGCTTCCAGGATTGGTGCGAATTGGAAGGTTGCGCCGTCGGCGAGGTATATGACCGGCAGTCGGGGTGCATCAGGCGACGCGGCGGGCACATAGATCGTCCCCCGCCGCGTCTCGCCCAGAGCCTTGGACTCAAACGCGAACCGGGTCAGCCGGCTTTTGAGCGGCGTTGAACGTGCTGGCGCGGGCGGGGCATCCGGGCCGCGGATGACCACCGGCGGGCTGATCACCCGCGCGTTGGAATCAGTGACGTCGATGATTGCCTCGCGTATCTG
>JALYGI010000427.1 GCA_030777185.1 Pseudomonadota bacterium | reverse complement strand
CAGCATGGCAATGCGTGCGACCGAAGAAATGGTGATGAGCTGGATCGACGGCGAGCTCAACGAGCTCGACGCAAATCGGGTGCGCGCAGCGATCGATGGCGACCCGGCCCTTAGCAAAATATACCAGGAGCAGAAACTGCTGAAGCAGCTGCTGGCGGAACATTTCGATCGGGTCGCTGAGCTGGAGGTCCCGGAACGGCTGCAAGCGATGTTGACCGACAATGTCAGATCTCTAGGCTCCGCTCATGGTCGACGAGCAAGTTCATCGTCGTTCTGGCGAAGCTTAACGGCCGTAGCGGCGACCTTTGCGGTCGGGTTTCTCGCCATTCAGCTCGTTCCTCGCGATCACGAACAAGCCCGATTTGTTGCGGACGGGAGTCAGCTGGCCGTGGCTCTCGATACGCAGCTCGCGTCCACACAGGCGCCTGGAGCCGGAGTTCGTATCGGCGTGACGTTCGCGGCAGAAGATGCGCGCGTGTGCCGTACGTTCGAGACAGCGGCCACTGCAGGCCTGGCCTGTCGTGGAGGAGGCTCTCCGAGTGGTTGGCAGCTGATTACGACTGTTCCGAACACATCGTCACAGGGTCAGTATGCGCAAGCTGGAAGCGGCTCTGCTGCGGTGATGGAGCGGGCGCAGGAATTGATGAAGGGTGAGCCTTTCGACGCGGAGATGGAAAAGCGGGCGCGGGACCGTGGATGGACCCTCGATCGTTGATGAACGTTGATCATCCGCAGCTAGGCTGAGAACTCAAATGATGTCCTATAAGGTTCTTGCAGCTGTCCTTGTTCTCTCTGTCTCCTGCGCTTCCTCAGCGCAGCGTGCTCGCTCACCTGTCGAGAGGCTGGAGAGGATAAACCAGACCGTCAGCCGGGTGCAGCAAAGGGCGGATCAGGCTCAACAAAGGGCGGATCAGGTTCAACAGCGCGTTGCCAGAATCCCGGAGCAGGTCGGGCGCGTTGAACAGGCGCAGAGCCGGCTGGGGCGCCTTCCCGAACGTGCCAACCAAGCTGCTGCCAGAGGCTTGGCGGTTGCCGACGCGGCTTCGAAGGGGCGTAGCGCAAGGTCCGCGATTGCCGACGCGGCTTCGAAGGGGCCTAGCGCAAGGTCCGCGATTGCGGATGCGGCTTCGAACGGGCGCAGCGCAAGGTCAATGGCGCGGGCGGCTGAACAGCGCGCTCAGGCACTCGTGCGAGCGCATCCGGAGCACCTGGAATATACGAGGGCCGGCGTCGCAGTGCGGGGCCAGGTGATCGCCGTGGATCCCGATGCCGCGAGCCTTGAGGCGATCCGGGCTGCGGGTTTCCGAGTGATGCAAGAGGAGGTCATCGAGGGTCTGGAACTTCGCTCCGTCACCTTGCAAGTTCCCTCGGGAGTGTCGGTGGAGTCCGCCGTCGCGAGACTGGCTAAAGTGGCACCGGGCGTCGAAACGGCTGCCAACCATATTCACCTGCAAAGCGCCAGTCCGAGAGGGGGAGCCGTTCTCCAGGGAGCTGCCTTGGCTGCAAGCGCCGTCACCGGTGTGCCGGCCATAGGCATCATTGATGGAGGCGTCGCGCGCCACCCAGCCATCAGGGGGCCCATCGAACAGCGCGGCTTTGCCGCAGGTGCTCCTGCTCCAAACGGCCATGCCACGGCCATCGCGTCCCTCGTTTCGCGCTTCGCCAGCGGTGGAACAGGCTCTCGACAGGTCTCGATGCTGGTGGCCGACGTCTATGGCCAGGATCCTGCTGGAGGGAATGCCGCGGCCGTTGCGCGAGCGCTCGGCTGGATGGTCATGAGAAAGGTGCCAGTGGTTAGCATCGCGTTGGCCGGCCCGCCGAACGCGCTCCTCGCGCGAGCGGTCGCGCGGGCTCGGGACCGCGGATCCTTTGTTTTAGCGCCGGTCGGCAATGCAGGGCCTGCTGCTCCCCCCGCTTATCCCGCCTCCTATCAGTCGGTCATCGCGGTGACGGCGGTAGACAGCCGAAACAGGCTCCTTATCGAAGCCGGCCGAAGTCCCAACATTACCTTCACAGCGCCAGGAGCCGAATTGCTCGCGGCGAGCCCGTCAGGAGGGTGGAGCCCGGTCAGGGGAACGTCCTTCGCGGTACCTCTGGTGGCCAGCCGGCTTGTTGCCGCCCGTAGCGCCAGCGGTGATCCGATGCCGCTGCTGCGCCGGGAAGCCACTGACCTTGGACCGCGGGGATTCGACAAACTCTATGGCTGGGGCCTTCTTTGCGCCCGGTGCCGGTAAGCAAATATTGCGGACCTCGGGATTAAACGCGGCTGGCCAGCCGTTCTCATCATGTGAGGCGCGGACGCGTTCAGCCCGTCTCAACAGCTGTCGCAAGACAACAACAAAGGATTCAGTATATGCGTAGCTTGAGGATAATGACCGCCAGCCTCCTCCTGGGAGTGAGCTCGGTTGCCTTGGCGCAGGAGCAGGCCGAGAGCACCAACAACTCCTTCGGAACCCAAGTAAGCACTCGAGCCAAGGCTCAGCGGACCTCCAACGATCGCAAGGGCATGGGTGCCGAAGTGAGCGTCCAGGCGCGAGCCAGGGCCGCCGCGAACCGGGACCGCTCCCGCGAGCAAGAAGACACAACGGACGCCTCCGAAGATGATGAGCGCCAGAACAATGCCAGCCGCGGCATCGGCTCCCAGGTGAAGGCACTTGCCCAAGGCCAGCGCGACGGCGAGAAGCGAGGCATTGGCGAGCAGGTCCGCGCTCTCACGCCGGCCGCAACGAAGTCGCAGCGCCCCTCGTCGGCTGGTTCGCAGCGGTCTTCAGCGGCTGCGGGAGCCCGTGCGGGAGCACAAGCGGTCGCTAATGCCCGAGGAGCCAATCAGCAGATCCGGGCTGGCGCGGGTGCAGTCGCGGACCTGCGTTCGTCCGTTTCCAATACTCGGTCCGCCGTTGCAGCCACCCGCACCGAGGTTAGCGCCGCACGGCAAACCGCGGCTTCAGCCCGGGCCGATGCAAATGCGGCTCGGGAAAATGCCAAAGCGGCGGCCGAGCAGGCACGTTCGGTCCGCGAAGTGGTGAAGGCAGCCCGCCCGGGCCGAGGAAGATAACCAGCGTTGTAAGCTGGTGTGCGTTGGGGGCCGGCTCACGCTGGCCCCCATTCATTCGTCCAAGGGGGATAATGATGCGTTGTATTTTTGCCGTAATCCTGGCGGCTTCAGCCATGATAGCCGCGCCTGCGGCTGCTCAGCAGGCCCAATCTCCTGCCGTCTCTGAAAGAGTGAATCCTTTCGGGCTCTCCTTCTCCACCGGAGTTGATTATTCATCGGGCGATTACGGGCTTGACGAGAAAACCAAGATTCTTGTGGTCCCGTTCAGCCTACGGGCAACGACCGGCAACGTCGCTTTCACAGCCAGCCTGCCCTACATTCGACTTGACGGACCGGGAGGCGTGGTGGTCGGGCCCGGCGGTGAGCCGCTGCCCGGCGTTCCCAGCGGCGGAGGCGTTCGAAAAGGCTTGGGCGACCTCAGCCTCGGCGCGACTTACACCATCCCGGCCGAGGCGCTCGGCGGCCTGGAGCTGGGACTTGGAGGGAGAGTGAAGCTTCCGACCGCGTCGAAGCAGCGCCAGCTCAG
>JALYGI010000426.1 GCA_030777185.1 Pseudomonadota bacterium | reverse complement strand
GGAAGTGGAAATGGGTCCGCGCGGCGGCGACGAATTGAACCGGCCGGAAGCGGGCAAGGATTATGGCTGGCCCACGATCGGCTATGGCGAGGAATATTCGGGCGCGCCGATCCACAAGACCACCCAGGCCAAGGGATTGGAGCAGCCGGTCTATTACTGGGATCCGGTGATCTCGCCGTCAGGCATGGTGATCTATTCAGGCAACCTTTTCCCCGAATGGCGCGGAAACGTCTTCATTGGCGGCCTGTCCAGCAAGGCGCTGGTGCGTCTGGTGATGAACGGAGACCGCGTGGCAGGCGAAGAGCGCCTGCTGACGGATCGCAACGCCCGCATCCGCGAGGTGGTGCAGGGGCCCGACGGCGCGCTCTACGTGTTGACGGACGCCGCAGACGGAAGCTTGCTGAAGATCACGCCGCGCAGATGATCCGAACCTGCACGGCAGGTGTTCTGCACGGGCGGCTTACGGCAGCCGATCTTCAGGCGACCCGCATTCAACTAAGGGGTTATCCATGAACACCCGCTTCGCCATCACCCTCGCCATCAGCTTCTTCATCGTCACCGGCGCTGTTGCCGCTCCGAATTGGCAACGGGTGGACGCGGCGTTGGGGCGTAGCGGGGCAGCACAAGCCGGCGGAATCCACCGATACAGCTTTCCCCGGTCCGACCTGAATGTCACCCTGGACGGCGTTCGCATTCGGCCGGCCCTGGCCTTAGGCTCGTGGGTCGCATTTCAGCCTCACGGAAGCCAAGCCATGGTCATGGGAGACTTGGTTTTGCTTCATGAGGAGGTGAACCCGGTGCTCAGCCACCTGCTTCGGTCGGGCCTGACCATCACGGCGCTCCACAATCATCTGCTGCGCTCGGCGCCAGGCACGATGTACATGCATATCCATGGCCACGGTGATCCGGCCCGACTGGCGGCGGTAATCAGATCAGCCCTGGAACTCACTCGCACACCTTTGGGTGAGACAGGTGCTGCCGCGACCGAGCCGATGCCTCTTAATTCAGCCAGCGTCGACCGGGTTCTTGGAGCTACTGGGAAGGTCAACGGTGGAGTGCTGCAATACTCCATTCCGCGCCGGGAGACGATCAGGGACTCCGGGATTGAGGTTCCTGCCTCGATGGGCCTCGGCACTGTTATCAACCTTCAGCCCACTACAGCCGGCCGAGCCGTTACGACCGGAGATTTCGTGCTTACCGCTTCAGAAGTGACCCCGGTCCTGCGCGCCCTGCGCGAGAGCGGTATCGACGTAACCGCGCTTCACAACCACCTGGGTCAAGAGGAGCCGCGGCTTTTCTTCATGCACTTTTGGGGTAACGGCGACGCTATCGGCTTGGCACGAGGCCTGAAGCGGGCGCTGGACTCCACGAATGTCACGGCGGCGGCCCGGCATACGGCAGGGGCAGGGGCAGGGTAGCGTCCGCACCTGCTGCCGCATTTGGTGGCCGCAATTGCGGGAAGGGGAGCATGGATCTCACTTGTACGATCGAGGCGATGGAGAATGCGTGGATGCGGGCCTGGGTGGCTCGAGATGTTCGTGCGTTGAAGGCCCTCACATCTCGCAAGTTCAGAATGGTAGCAGGCTCGCAGCCGACGGTTCTCCTCGATGCAATGAGCTGGTGGGAGGCAGCAACAACGCGCTATCTTTGCACCTCCTACAGCTTCTCGGACTTGTACGTGCGGGATATCCAGGGCACCGCGATTTTCGCGACCCGCCTCCATTTGCAAGCCACCATGGACGGACATGACTGGCCTCAAGATTTCTGGATCACCGACCTTTGGCGCAAGTCTCCTATTCGGCGTAAATGGCAGATGATCGAGCGTCATCTATCGCAGCCAATCCAAGACCCGCAGGTAGGCCCGGCCGTTCGCTCGCTTCAGCTTTGGCGCTAGGCGCGGAAAAGCGGCCCTTCATTGCTCCTGGTGGATGTCTGTTTTCGGCCGATTGCGGACGTTCCGATCACCGCCCGGAATGACTGCTTCGAGCCCGTTGTGTCCGTTTGCAATGACCACTAGCCTAGCCAAAAAGGCTCGTAGAGGCGTAGATGGGGGACCCGGTCCATCTTCATGGATACCGATACAGTGTCTACAACCGGATCGCCCGGTTGGTTCTGCTATCGAAGAAAGTCGAGCACCAGACGATCGAGGTCAATCCGTTCGCTGAGCTGTCCGAAGACTACTTGACGATGCATCCATTCGGCCGGGTTCCCGTACTGACGCATGGAGCGTTCAAGCTTTTCGAAACGAGCGCAATCACGCGCTATATCGATCGCGCATTCAAAGGTCGGTCCTTGCAACCCGAAGGTGCATCCGCCTTGGCCAGAATGGACCAGGTCATCGCGGTTATTGACGCCTACGCTTATTGGCCAATGGTAAGGCAAGTGTCTTCTCATGCCTTTTTCCGCCCGTTCTTCGGAGAGCAGTCGAGCCGTGAGGAAGTTGACACAGGCTTAGAAGCATCGAGGAAAGTTCTATCGTTTCTGGACGGCGTCGCAGGAGAAGGCGAGGTCCTGACCGGACGCGATATCACCCTTGCCGACTGTCATCTTGCTCCGATGGTGGATTACTTTGTTCGAGCCGAGGAGGGGAAGGCGGCACTTTCTCCTCACCTCGCTCTGCAGAGATGGTGGGATCAGGTGTCCGGCTTGGACATCCTAAAGGCTACTGACCCATTTACAGGCCAAACAGCCTCCAAGTGAACGGCAGTTCTGTCCCGCAATCCGGACGGTCCCCAGACCCGTGGATGAACGCTTTCCACCCATTGCGGCCATTGAGCGTTATCTGATGGTCACGATGAGAAACGGCTGAAGGCCGCATTTCCGTTGAGGGCTCAAGGCGAGTGAGGGCGGCAGATTCTCCCAGGCGTTCCCCCATCCTGCCAAGGTAACTGAGCGGCCCAACGTAATCGCGTGCGGAGCCTGCTTTGGGAAGGTCACGACGACGGTTTTTCCCTCAAAGCGGGAGCCGGTGGGCCAAATTGGAAGGTAGGCACGGCAGGGATCGGTGGTTTGGAACACCAAGCACTCGCCGCGGAGTTCCAGTCTGCCCCGCCATTCTGACGTGACCACGACACTAGGTGGGGCGGTAGGCAGGGCCGGAGTCGCGACGCCGGTATTCGAGTGTAAATGCGGCACGCAGCCGCCAGTGATCAGCAGCGCACTAAGAGCCAGAAGCGTGTTTCGCACGGCCAAACTCATCAGAGCACGTACCTGGCCCAACGTTGCTTTCCACCCATTCCAGACATTCAGGCGAATGTCGCCTTACGACCCATTGCGGACATAAGGCGGAGGGCGTGGATTGGCTGCTTCTGGCCGGAAGCAGCTCGTCTGCTTGTGGGTGGCGTCCGCATCAAAGCGGACGTTAGCTCGGCAGCCGTCCAATGCCCGCTTCCGACCCATGCCTAGCATCTGATTGGATCATGCTTCCTTTTGTGGCGGAAGAGTGTCCGCAGCCGCGAAGGCCGACCTTCAGCGGACCGTGCGCGCATCGTAGAACAATAAAATTATTGCCGTCGCACAATATCTCTTGTATCGTTAGACGATAAATAAGGGGAATGCCGCTTTGTCTAGCACTTCCACTACGGCGCTTCGGCTGTCGCGTCTTCTGCTAAGGGTTCTAATCGCCTTCAACGCGGCAGCCGGCATTCTTCTGGTC
>JALYGI010000425.1 GCA_030777185.1 Pseudomonadota bacterium | reverse complement strand
CGGTGGTGATGCTGGCCCTGGGATTTCTCCTGATGATCGGCGCGGTGCTGATCGCGGACGGGTTCGGCGTTCACGTGCCGAAGGGCTATATCTACACGGCCATGGCCTTTTCAGCGGCGGTGGAAGGTCTCAACATCTGGTCGCGCAAGCGCCGGGACGCTGCGGCCGCGAAGCGAGGTGAGCTGGAGGGTGCGCACTGATCGGGATGGGGTGGAGCGCGGCTGTTGGCAATGTCAGCGTTTGCTACGCGTCAATGGCCGCCGCTCAGAACCCGAGCACCGATGCCGAGAAGCAGACAACCGTCCAGCCGGCGGGGGCCTATTCGCTTTCGACCCGCTGCGGATCTTGGCAGGCCTGCAGGTCATTCAAGAAAAACCTTCAGCCGCCTCCGCGGAGCGTCTGTTCGATGCACCCGATCTACTCGTCCGGTTTTTAGCGGCCAGCGCTTCTGGTTGACCGCGGCCGCGCCCTAGTCTTCATTGTCCTGAGAGGCCGATAGGTCCGCAACAGGGGTGAGAGCATGCCCAGGAACAGCATGAAGCGGGCGGCGCGCCTGCTCCTTGAAATCGTGACTTGCGTCAGCGTGGCCGCCCTGGCGCCCATCGCGGGCGCCGCGGCGCAGAACGCGCCGCTCACGGTAAAGCCGGTGCCCACGCGGCCGATCGCCGACGGCTTCACCCTCGCGGCGGTGGGGGACCTCATCTACCTCCGCCCGATGCTGGCCACCATCGCGGCGCGCTCACCCGACATGCTGAAGCTGTTGCAGGGCGCCGACCTCACCTTCGGCAATTTCGAGACCATGGCTTTCGATCTGTCGAGCTTCTCCGGCTACCCTGCGGCGCAATCGGGCGGCACCTGGATGCTGGCCCATCCCGGGACCGTGCCCGAGCTAAAGGAAATGGGCTTCGACATGGTGAGCCTTGCCAACAACCATGCCACCGACTGGGGCACGGAGGGCCTTGCCGAGACCGAGCGCCTGCTGCGGGAGGAGGGACTGGTCTTCGCCGGTTCGGGACCGAACCTGCAGGCGGCGCGCAGCCCTCGCTATTTCGACATGGCGAAGGGGCGGGCGGCGCTCGTCTCTGCCGCGTCCAGCTTCACGCCCATGTCGCCGGCCGCCGATCCGCTGGGCGAGGTACCGGGCCGGCCCGGCATCAACCCGCTCCGCACCGAGCGCATCGCCATCGTCTCGCAGCCGCACCTCGATTGGCTGGCGGCGGTTGCGGCGACAGCGCCGGGTGCTCGCCCGAGCGCGGCGCAGGAAGGGGACGTGCGGCTGCTCGGCACCCGCTACCGCGCCGGTCCGCTACAGGACGGCCGCATGTGGTACAGCTACGAGCTCAACAAGCGCGACGTGGCCGGCAACATGCTGGCCATCCGGCAGGGCAAGCAGAACGGCAATTTCGCCATCTTCACCGTGCACAATCACGAGCCCGGCAATGACAACGACCGGCCTGCCGACTTCGCCGTCACCATAGCGCGGGGCGCGATCGATGCGGGTGCCGACGCCTATATCGGCCACGGCCCGCATATCCTGCGCGGCATTGAGATTTATAAGGGCAAGCCGATCTTCTATTCGCTCGGCAACTTCGCGATGATGAATAACTCGCTCGATGCGGTGCCGGCCGACATGTACGAGCAATATGGAGTGGCGCCGGGATCCGCGACCGTGCCGGAGCTGCTCCAGGCCCGCGGCGAGCGGAGCTTCGCCGATCCGCGCCTCTATGAATCGGTCATCGCGATCAGCCGCTACGTCGGCGGCCGGCTCGCCGAGATCCGGCTGCACCCAATCGAGCTCGGCGCGTCCGAGCTCGGCGCCGACCGCGGCGTCCCCCGCATGGCCGGCCCCGAAGCCGGCCGCCGCATCCTCGAGAAACTGCAAACCCTCTCAGCCCCGTTCGGCACCCGCATCAGCATCGAGCGCGGCGTTGGCGTGGTCCGAGTTGGTCCCGGCGGCTAGATCCAGCTGGACGCCTCCGGCATGAGGTCGATAGGAGGGCGAGCGGCGGAAACCAAAAGCCATCGACAAGCGGTTGAGTGCCAGAAGCAAAGTCGAATATCCGAGTTGCACCAGCGCTCCTTTGCTGGCCGCCGGCTCATCTCTTGGCGACCGTCATCAGCCCAGGTTGAATCGGAGACCGAGCCCGAAACTGCTGCCCAGAAGTCATAACACTTGCGTTGATGCCGGGCGCTCCCAACGGTAACAGGGCGGCTCGCTTTGCCTCCTTGAAGAGGCGCCTCGGTTTCGGTGAGCCTGTTCGAGCGTCCTTCCTGAGGAGACTTTATGCGCGCTTCACCATCCGCATCCGACGGCACGAAAAGGGGAATGTCATGAAGCCCGCCCATATGCTCGCCTTTTTCTGTGCAAGCAGCATCCTGGCTGCCCCGATCGCCGCCGCGCCCGCCGTTTACGACCAGGCGCAATGGTCGGGGCTCAAATATCGCCAGGTCGGACCCTGGCGGGGCGGGCGCGTGACCACGGTCACCGGCGTGCCGTCGCAGCCCAGCACATTCTACATGGGGACGGTCGGCGGCGGCGTATGGAAGACCACCGACGCCGGCCAAAGCTGGAAGAACACCAGCGACGGCCAGATCCCGGTCGGCTCGATGGGCGCAGTGGCGGTCGCCGAAACCGACCCCAACATCATCTATGCCGGTACCGGGTCGTCCAAAATCCGCAGCAACGTCTCAATCGGCCGCGGCATTTACAAGTCGACCGACGGCGCCAAGACCTGGAGCTTCATCGGCCTGCGCGATGTGGGGCAGATCGCCACGGTGCGCATCAACCCGACCAACGCAAACGAGGTGTTCGTCGCAGCGCTCGGCAACCCCTTTGCCAATTCCAAGGCGCGCGGCGTTTACCGCACCCGCGACGGCGGCAAGACCTGGAAGCAGGTGTTGTTCCTGAGCGATGAGCTGGGGGCCGCCGACCTCGAGCTTCAGCCCGGAAACCCGCAGGTCGTCTATGCGACGATGTGGCGCGGTCAGCGCAAGCCCTGGACGATCATCTCGGGCGGCCGGGAAGGCGGCATCTACAAGTCGACGGACGGCGGCGACACCTGGAACAAGCTCACCAGCGGGCTACCCAACGGCCTGTTCGGACGCTCCAACGTCGGCGTCAGCCAGGCCGCGCCGAACCGCCTTTATGCGCTGATCGAAGCCAAGCCGGGGCATGGCCTCTACCGCTCCGACGATGCCGGCGCCAACTGGACCCTGGTGAACGGCGAGGACCGCCTTGTCACGCGCCCCTTCTACTACACCACGCTCGGCGTCGATCCGAACAACCCCGACCTCGTCTTCGTCGGCAACGAGGCCTGGTTCAAGTCGCTGGACGGCGGCAAGACATTCAAGCCGCAGCGCACGCCGCATGCCGACAATCACGACGTCTGGATCAACCCGCGCAATTCGATGCTGATCGTGCAGGCCAATGACGGCGGCGCGAACGTGTCGCTCGACGGCGGCGCCACCTGGAGCACGCAGGCCAATCAGCCGACGGCCGAGCTCTACCAGGTCGCCGTCGATGACCAGTTCCCCTATCGGCTCTACGGCGCGCAGCAGGACAATACGACGCTCATCGTCCCCTCCCGGCCGCTCGGCAACGACCAGGAATTCCGCACCGGCCCCGGCTGCGAGACTGGGCCGATCATGCCCAAGACGGGCGATCCGAACATCGTCTGGGGCGCGTGCAAGGGCCAGTTCTCGCGCATGGACATCCGCACCAACGGCAATGATGAGCGCTACTGGGTCGGCATGCAATCGCTGTACGGCGCCGATCCCGACGATCTCATCTACCGGTTCCAGCGCGTGGCGCCGATGGAGCTGTCGCCGACTGATCCGAACACCGTCTATTACGGCTCCCAATATGTCCATCGCACGCGCGACGGCGGCATCACCTGGGAGAGGATCAGCCCCGATCTCACTGCGCGTCCGCCCGGCACGCAATATCCCTCCGGAGAGCCGATCACGCTCGATGTGACCGGCGAGGAAGTCTATTCGACGCTCTACCAGATCCGCGAATCGAGGCTGAAGCCGGGCGTCATCTGGACCGGTTCCAATGACGGCCTGCTGTTCGTCAGCCAGGACGGCGGCACGTCGTGGAAGAACGTCACGCCCAAGGGCCTTCCGCCCGGCGGACGGGTCCAAACCATCGAGCCGGGGCAGCGCGATCCGGGCACCGCCTATGTCGCCATCTACCGCTACCTACTCGGCGATTTCGCACCCTACATCTATCGGACCGACAATTATGGCCGGACCTGGACCCGGCTCACCGACGGCCGCAACGGCATCGCAGCCGACGAACCGACCCGCGTCGTCCGCGAGGATCCGGAGCGCCCGGGCCTGCTCTATGCAGGCACCGAGTTCGGAATCTACGTATCGTTCGATCGGGGCGAGCGCTGGCAGAGCTTCCAGATGAACCTGCCCGCAGTCCCGGTCACCGACATCCGCCTCGCCCACGGCGACCTCGTTATGTCGACTCAGGGTCGCGGCTTCTGGATTCTCGATAATCTTGGCGCGCTCCGCCAGCTCAAGGCGCCCGCCGAGGCAGTCCGCGCCAACCAGCTGTACAAGCCCGCCGTCGCGGTCCGCATCCCGGCCAGCGCCGATTTCGGCCCGGCGCCCGGCACCGGCCCGGAATATCCGCTGAACGGTGCCCAGATCGACTATTACCTCGCCGCTGACGCCACAGCGGCGCCGCTCACCCTGACCATTCTGGACGCGAACGGCCGTACTGTCCGGAGTTTCACCAGCAAGCCTGTTCCCGCCGGCGGAGGCGGAGGAGGGGGCGAGGACGAGCTTGGCAATTACCGCCCCAGCTATCCCGGAAGCCTAAAGGCGACGCGGGGCATGCACCGCTTCACTTGGGATCTGCGCTATTCCGGCGTTCCCGAGCTGCCCGCGGCCCCGGCCGTCGCCCCGGCCCCGGCTTCGGCAACGCCCCACCCGCCGAGCGGCCCCGCGCCGGGCGAGGGTCCTCCGGGCGGCATGAATCCCGACGCTCCCGCCGCCGCCCGCGTGCGCCTGCCGATCGGGCCCGTCGCTGCGCCGGGCAACTATACAATCGTGCTCAGCGCCGGCTCGTACAGCGAGCGCCAGCCGCTCCGGATCGTCGAGGACCCGCGCGTCACCGCCAGCGGAGTCAGCGACGCCGACCTTGCCGCGCAGCTCGAGCACAACCTCCGCGTTCTCCGGCTCGTCAACGACACTGCCCTCGCGGCCTCTCGCATCACGGCCGCCCAGAGCCAGCTTAGGACCAATCCCGATCCCGCACGGGCGAAGGCGCTGCAGGGGCTCGCCAACAGGCTCATCACACCGCGAATCCGCTACAGCCAGCCCGGCCTTCAGACCCACGTCACCTACCTTTACGGCGCCACCAACGCGACCGACCAGAAGGTCGGCCGCGACGCGATCGAGCGCTACGGCGTCCTGCGCCAGCAGATCGACGCCTTGATCGAGGAGTTGAATGCGGTCCTGGGCCCGCCGACAGACGCCGACCTGCAGCGCTACGTCCGATCGGGGAACGCCTCCTGAGCACTCCTCTTGGAGCGGGCTATCACGGCAATCTGCGCCATCCCGATCAACGGCCGGTAGCGCTGACGCTTAGCCGAT
>JALYGI010000424.1 GCA_030777185.1 Pseudomonadota bacterium | reverse complement strand
AATTCGAAGAGCCGGCATGGAGCCTCCACTCCGCGGCCGGCGCTGTAGCGAAGCGCGATTGTCCCAGTTGAGCGGAAGCCGAGCTTCTCGAGCACGCGCCCCGATGCCGGATTGTCGAGGAAGTGGCCGGCGCTCAACCGGGGGAGCCTCAGGCTGTGTCGCGCAAGAGCGATGGCCGCCTTGCCTGCCTCGCTCGCATAGCCGCGTCCCCAATGGGCCCGTGCAATCCAGTAGCCGAACTCGGTCTCGCCCGTCGGGCGGCGGCCGAAGCCGATCGTGCCGATCAGCTGCGGGGCACCATCGGTGCGGCGGAAGATGAGGAAGCAGGGCTCGCCGGGTGCGCGCTCGGTGCGGAGAAACGCCTGCGCATCCTCAAGCGTGTAGGGCCAGGGCGCACTGGCCAGGTTGCGGACGATGCCCTCGTCCCGGATGCCCTCGAACAAGGCGGGAGCATCCTCCAGCCAGCCGGGCCTCAGCAGCAGCCTCTCGGTTCTCGCGAACATTTCTTCTCCCTTCCCCTTCGGGCCAGCCCATGCCCCGGAAGGGTTACGGACCGGCGACAATTGATGAGGGAGACATAAAAAAAAGAGAGAGAAGGGGGTGCCCCTCTCCCTCGAAACGGTTCTCTTCTGTGAACCTGGGGCCGCCCCTCCTTGGGACAGCCCTTTATCGACTGTCCCTATTCCGCCGCTTGGGTGGTAATTTGCATGTCCACACATACAAATTTGCGGCCGAGCTTCCCGTCGCGGAACGCAACTCGGCCGTCGGTAAGCGCAAAAAGGGTGTGATCCTTGCCCATGCCGACGCCGGTGCCGGGATAATATTTGGTGCCGCGCTGGCGCACGATGATGTTGCCCGGGACGACCGCTTCGCCGCCGAACTTCTTCACGCCAAGACGACGGCCCGCGCTGTCGCGACCGTTGCGTGAGGATCCGCCTGCCTTCTTATGTGCCATCTCGAAATCTTACCTTCGTATCTCTTTAAGCTTCTTTATCAGCGGCGGGCTTTTTGGTCGAGCCCTTCTTCTTCGCCACGGGGGTGTCGGTCATCTCGCTCTCAGCACCGTCCACCTTCAGCGGCGCCTGAACGTGCGCTTCGGTTTCGGCCGGAGCCTCGGGAGCGGCGGCCTTCTTGCCGCGCGGCTTCTTGGCTTCGGCCGCGGGAGCCGGCGCGGTGTCGACTGCTGCAGTCTGTGCCGGTGCCGCGGCTTGAGCCTCGGCGGCAGCGGGAGCCGCTTCGGCCTTCGCCCGCTTCGGCCTTTCGGCCGGCTGGTTGCCGATCGCGGTGATGCGCAGGATCGTGTGCTGCTGGCGATGGCCCTTCTTGCGGCGATAATTGTGCCGGCGGCGCTTCTTGAAGACGATCACCTTGTCGGCCTTAGCCTGAGCGATGATCTCGGCCGACACCGTCAGTCCGTCGGTCGAGCGGAGCTCCGAGCCTTCGCCGGCAAGAAGCACGTCGCCCAAGGTGACGGTATCGCCGGCGTCGCCCGCCAGCTTCTCGACGACGATCTTGTCTCCGGCGGCAACGCGATATTGCTTGCCGCCCGTGCGCACGACTGCGAACATGGCTCTTCCAAACACCTTCCAAGGCCTGATCGATCGAGGTGGAAGCGCTATGCGCTTCCGCCGAAGGCGTGAATCAGGCCGTTTCCATACAATTGTTCCGCGCAAAACGATAGCCGCGGCCGACCGCCGCGCGGGAAACCGGGCTGCTACTGGACAGACTTCAGGCTGTCAACGCCAAAGCCGCCCGCTCCGAAGCCTCAATGACGATGCTCCCGCCGCAGAAGATAGCGGCCATCCTCGAAAGCAGTGAAGATGCCGGACAGGGCTGGATGATCGACCGGCCCGCCTTCGTCGTCGGCTTCGAGATTCTGCTGGCTCACATAGGCGACGTAGCTCGATTCCCCATTTTCCGCGAGGAGGTGGTAAAACGGCTGGTCCTTGCGCGGGCGGATTTCCTCCGGAATCGCATCGTACCATTCTTCGGTGTTCGCGAAGACGGGATCGACGTCGAAGATGACGCCGCGGAAATCGAAGACGCGGTGGCGGACCACGTCGCCAATCGAGAAATGGGCGTGGGAGACGGGCGGCGCGCTGAGCTCGCCAAGGGCTGAAGAGAGGCTGCTGTTTGTCATCATGTCCTCACCAATTTAGGCTTTAACGCACGAGAGGCAAGGAAGGGCAAATCATGGTTCGTCCAGGAGTCCGGAAAGGGGAAGATCGTCCCGACATGAGCCTGACCCTTGGCAAGCGCCCGCGCTTTCGTTAGAGGCCCCCGCCTATCGACCCGCCCCGCCACTTCGGGGCTCCCGATCTCGCGGAGAGGTGCCAGAGTGGTCGATTGGGACGGTCTCGAAAACCGTTGTGCCCGTAAGGGTACCGTGGGTTCGAATCCCACCCTCTCCGCCAGAAACTGCGCGCTGAGTGTCGGCGCGGGACCGCGTCGAAGCCGCCGCATAGGGACTAAGGGAACAGGAGCATCATGCCAAAGTCCATCAAGCTGACCCTCACCGAGGACGAAGCTGAGATCATCGTCGATGCGCTCGACACGGACCTCGAAGGCTATATGGAAGCGGCCAACGATGCGCGGGCGAACCGAAACCACGCGGACGTGGCGACGTTCACCGAGGCCGCGACACGGATCCGCGCTGTCAAGGATCGGATCCGCAAAGAGCTCGACTGAGCCGCAGATCGCCAGCTCCCGCGAGACCAAGACTCACGTTTCAGCCTGGATCAGCCTGAACGATGTTGGTCTAAGCTTCGGGATCGGGAATGTCCGGCTCTACGTCGATGGGAGGGGGCTCGGGCCCGACCTCCCACTCATGTTCTCCCCGGATCACCGAGGCGATCGGATTGCCCTGTGCGTCTCGTGCGGGCCTGTAGCGGAATCGACGCAGGATCAGCCGGCAAGTGGTTGCGTCCAGCTCGCGACTGCCGCTGGACCGGGTCACCGTGCATTCGCTCACCCGGCCCGTCGGGTCGACGACGAAGCGTAGAAAGACGGTTCCACCAATTCTCCGTTCGTACGCGGCGTCCGGATAATCCCGATCGGTGATGCTGCCGCGCAGCCAGCGCGCGGGCGTTCCGCGGCCGCCGCCGCCACCTCCGCCACCGGTTCCAGTGCCTTGGTTGCCGCTGCCGAGGCCG
>JALYGI010000423.1 GCA_030777185.1 Pseudomonadota bacterium | reverse complement strand
CGGCGAGGACCAGAGCGATGCTTTCGGGGATGGAGCTTCCAGCCTGCGCTTGCCGAAGATATTCGTAAGTCACCACTGCGCACAGGGCGCCCAACGGGTCATTGACGATCGCTTCCCATTTGAGGATCGCGCGCGGCCGCGCGGCGATACTGGTCTGGCGCAGCAGCGGCAAAACTACCGTAGGGCCCGTTACGACGAGGATGCCTGCGAAGAGGATCGCCACCGGCCACACCAGACCAGCGACATAATAGCAGGCAAGAGCGCCGAGCGCCCATCCTATGGGGATGCCGAGCAGCACGAGGCGCTGAACCGCCCCTTCCGATTGATGCAGCTCGCGGAAATTGAGACTGAGGCCGCCCTCGAACAGAATGATGGCGACGGCGATCGAGACGACAGGCTCCAGCATCTGGCCGAAGTCGTGCTCCGGATCGATTAAACCCGTAGCCGGCCCGGCGATTATCCCAGCCAGCAGCATCAATGCGATCGCGGGCAGCCCGGTCCGCCAAGCGATCCACTGAGCGCCAATGCCAATCAGGCCAACCACGGCGATGACAAGTGCGAGATGCTCCATCAGGTGCGCACCCATTCGAGCGGCGGTGCCGAAACCGCCATCCTTGAAAGACCCCCGATGCTGTGTTCGGGTTCCGCATCGTTACGGCTGGACCTGGCAGGTTCGAACGGCTGCTTTGTGGTTTGATTAACTTGAAAGGAGCTCGTCGGCTATCGGCCACAGGCGGAAGTAGGGCAGAGACGTCTGCTTCGCGCCAATCGCGGACGCTCACCGCCTCCGCATAGCTTCCGGGATCCAGACGTTTCTTCACACTGGAGCGCTATGCCCGCGCCTGGTACGATTATCATGTCTCCCACAGCAAAGTGCTCGCCACCTGCAAGGTAGCCAAGGGGCTTCGGCAGAACGAGGCTAGCCACTGGCATAGCGCCGCGAGGAATCGGCTGTTATGCGCTTCCGGTGGCTACAACCAATAAGCTGAAGCATGCCGATCTTAACGCGGTTCTGAAAACTGCCTTAGATGCTGTCATTGTGATGCGTGTAGACGGCACGATCGCCGGCTGGAACGACGTTGCGACCCGGGTCTTCGGATGGTCCTTCGAAGAGGCTCGGGGACGCCGCATGAGTGAAATGATCATCCCGCCTCAGCATCGGGAGGCGCATGAGCGCGGCCTGTCGCATTTCATTGCGACTGGCGAAGGGCCGGTCCTCGATCGCCATTTTGAGATCACAGCGCTGCGCCGGGATGGGCATGAGCTTCCCATTGAACTGTCGATCACATTCACGAGGCAATTCGACGAGCCAGTTTTCCTCGGATTTCTGAGGGACATCAGCGAGCGGCAAGAAGCTCACCGGCAACAAGAACTTCTGCTCGCGGAGCTAAGCCACCGGGTAAAGAACATGCTCGCAGTCGTCGCAGGAATGGCCACTCAAACTGCCCGTTCTTCCTCCACGATGGACACTTTCATCGAGGCCTTTTCCGGGCGGCTCAAGGCCCTTGCCAAAGGGCACGACATGCTGACCCAGAACAGATGGGAAGGAGGTGCGCTTCCGGACCTAGTGGAGGCGCTTCTAGGACCTTATGCCCTGCCCTCAGACATGCGGGCGACCTTCGGCGGCCCACCAGTGACCCTTGCTGCAAAGCAGATCCTTAGCCTCAGCATGGTGCTCCACGAGCTCATTACCAACGCTACGAAATATGGGGCCTTCGCGCACCCGGAAGGGCGGGTTACGGTAAGCTGGGATTGGAGCACGGCAGAGCGTTCAGGTTGGCTGCACTTTGCCTGGAAGGAATCAGGCTTGAGCGATATCAAAGCGCCCGCTCATGAGGGGTTCGGCTTCAAGATGATCGGGCTTAGCGCGGGACACGAACTCGGGGGATCCTCTCACGTTGAGTGGCAAAGTGACGGATTGCTCTTCACGATGGAGTTTCCGGGAAGGCAATCAACTTGATCACGGCAATCGGCCCACAGCTTCGCTGCGCTTCGATGCATCTGAGTTCCGATGACGGGGGCAACTCGTCGCCGCACTCGAAAGGACGGGCGAAGTCGAAACATTCTCAAACGGTCAGGCGCGTTGCAGTCGTCGAGGATGAGCTGATGGTGGCCTGGTCCATTGAGACCATGCTGGAGGATCTAGGCCACGAAGTGATTGGGCTTTATCCTAGCGGCGAGAAGGCCCTCCTCGCCCTTGCTACCGCCGACGTCGATCTCCTGTGCATGGACATCAATCTTGGCAGCGGCATCGACGGCATCGAAACCGCACGACGGATTAGAGAGACACAGCCGGCATCCGTACTTTTCATCAGCGCCTACTCTGACGCGGCGACGAAGTCGCGAGCACTCGAGACCGTCCCTGGTGCGGTTTTCCTTGGGAAACCTTTGGGCCGCAGCGCTCTGCAAGAGGCAATCGAGAATATCGACCGGCGCATCAACTAGCGCGAGTCTACGGGGTGACGATGCAGCTCGTCCGATGAGCAGTTCTCACCTGACGGAGCTTAGATCGAGGTCACGTCATACGGGCGATGCGCCAGACGAGTTCCTGCTCGCTGCAGCAACGCAAACCTCCGAAACGTCGCAAGCTGCTCCAGACACCAATTCAATCGATGCTTGCCTGAAGCGCAGGGAGGGAAGCCCCTCCGGACGGGCCGACCTCGGCTTTCATAGCGCGGTTCTCAACAGCATCCGCTAACTCCGGCCGTTCCGCTAGGCGCCAATCGGGGACGTTCAAAGCCGCTTTGGTGGAGCCCGGAAGCGGACACTCGTCGTAATCGATCAGCGACGTCTGCTTTCCCGCACTGGCCGCCCAAAAGCAGACCTTCCGCTATCGGCCAGTTGCTGCCGTTCAGGTCAAACGGCAGCTATGCGCCGATGCCCGACGTTCAAGACACGTTCGCAGCGCCCCAACAGCGGACATT
>JALYGI010000422.1 GCA_030777185.1 Pseudomonadota bacterium | reverse complement strand
TCTGAAGGTTGGCCAGGAGGAACATAGTTGCGAATGATCGCTCCAGCGGTGCAGCCATGGCCATCAGAGCAAGGCCGAGGGTAGCCAGGAGCGCGAGCAGGAAGTTCATTCCCGGCCCGGCAAGCGCAACCAGCATCATGTGGAGCCGCGGATTGCGCAGGCGACTGGCGACCACGGGCACTGGCTTGGCCCAGCCGAAGATCGGGGCTCCGGCGATTGCGAGCACCATCGGCAGCGCGACGGTGCCGACGGGATCGACATGCTTGATCGGATTGGGACTGAGCCGGCCGCGGCGCCTGGCGGTTGGATCGCCGAACGCGTTCGCCACCCAGCCATGCGAGATTTCGTGGAACACGATCGCGAAGACGAGCGGGATCAGCCAGGTTGCGATCCGGAAGAGGAGATTATCTTCCAAGGCTGCCTCCCTGCCACTCGCCAGCAAGGATGGAGTAAAGAATTGTATCGCGGACGTGGCCGGTCCAGGTGATGCGATCCTGCCGTATGAGCCCCTCGCGCACCCCGCCGATCTTGCTCATCGCCGCTTGGGAACGTTTGTTGCGGGCGTCGACCCGAAACTCGATCCGGCGGTAGCCGCAGGCTATGGCCCTGCCGATCATCAGGTCCTTGATGCGGCTGTTGAAGCCGGTGCCGCGGAGATCCGGCACATAATAGGTATTGCCGATCTCCAGAACGCCACGCTCCGGCTCGATGGCGAGATAAGCGCTCATTCCGGCAATCCGCTCTCCCTCCAGAATCGCGAACGGCTGCCAGTTCGGCTTGGCCAGCAGAAGACTGAAACTCTGGTCGAAATGCTCCGGATCGAAAGAGGCGGCGTAGATTTGCCAAATATCGGGGTCCTGCGCGCAAGCCTTCCCGAGTGGTTCACGGTGCGCCTCAGCGAGCGGCTCCAGCCGCACTTCGCCGTCTCGCATCGGATCGGCGAGGTTCACTCCTCTTCGCTTCCCCGAAGGTCCTGCGCCACTTTCGGCGCGCGCAGCAGGCGATCGATGTGGCTGCCTTCATCGAAGCTCTCGTCGGCAAGGAATTTGAGCTTCGCCGCATATTTGGTGTTCACTCGGCCCGCCACCGAGCGCTGCAGATAGGCCGTGTTGGTCCGGAGCGCCTTCAGCACCTCGGCCTCGTCGGTGCCGAGCAGCGGCTTCACGAACACGGTCGCGTGCCTGAGGTCGGGCGACATCCTCACCTCGGTGACTGAGACGCTGTGGCTGGCGAGGACGTCGTCATGCACCTCGCCCCGCATCAGGATATCGGACAAGGCATGGCGCACCTGCTCACCGACGCGGAGCAGGCGGACCGACTTCCCTTCAGGGCTTTCGTTGCGATGCATAGGAAACCTTGGCGCGGGATCCCTTACAGCGTCCGCGCGCGCTCTTCGACTTCGAAGACCTCGAGATGGTCGCCCGCCTTGATGTCGTTCGTATCAGCGAGGAGCACACCGCATTCGAGGCCTGCGCGCACTTCGGCGACGTCGTCCTTGAAACGGCGCAGCGACGAAATTGTCGTCTTGGAAACGATGACATCGGCGCGGGTGAGCCGGGCATGCAGGCCCTTGCGGATGACGCCTTCGACGACCAGCAGGCCGGCGGCCTTGTCCTTCTTGCCGGCGGGGAAGACTTCCTTGACCTCGGCGCGGCCAAGCACGGTCTCGATCATCTCCGGCCCAAGCTCGCCCGCCATCGCCGACTTCACCCAATCGGTGAGGTGGTAGATGACGTCGTAATAGCGGAACTCGACCTTGTTGCGCTCCGCAACTTCGCGGGCCTTGGCGTTCGGGCGGACGTTGAAGCCGATGATCGGCGCGCCGGAAGCCGAGGCGAGAACCACATCGCTCTCCGTGATGGCACCTACGCCGGCGTGAAGGATCCGGGCCTTGATGTCCTCCGTCGAAATCCGGTTGACGGCGCTGACGATCGCTTCGACGGAACCCTGCACGTCGGCCTTGACGACCAGCGGGAATTCCATGGTCTGGTTCGACTTCGAGGCGAACATGTTCTCGAGGCTAACAGGCGCGCTGGTGGTGCGCTTCCGATCGAGCAGGGTCTGGCGATACTCCGCAACTTCGCGGGCACGTGCCTCGTTCTCGACGACCGTCAGCGTGTCGCCCGCGGATGGAACGCCCGACAGGCCGAGCACTTCGACCGGAACCGAAGGACCAGCCTCCTTCACCTGTTTGCCCTTGTCGTCGATCATCGCCCGGACCTTGCCGGAGATGGCGCCGACCACGAAGATGTCGCCGACCTTCAAGGTGCCGCGCTGGACCAGCACGGTGGCGAGCGGACCGCGGCCCTTGTCGAGCTTGGCTTCGATCACCGTGCCTTCGGCGGCGCGGTTCGGATTGGCCTTCAGCTCCAGAATCTCGGCCTGAAGATGGAGCGCCTCGAGCAAGCCGTCGAGGTTGGTCTTCTTCAGCGCAGAGACTTCGACGTCCTGGACGTCGCCGCCAAGATCCTCGACCACGATCTCATGCTGCAGCAGCTCCTCGCGGACCCGCTGCGCGCGGGCGCCTTCCTTGTCGATCTTGTTGATCGCAACGATCATCGGCACGCCGGCCGCCTTGGTGTGGTTGATCGCCTCCACCGTCTGCGGCTTGAGGCCGTCATCGGCCGCCACGACGAGCACGACGATGTCGGTGACGTTGGCGCCTCGCTGGCGCATTTCGGTGAAGGCCTCGTGGCCCGGCGTGTCGAGGAAGGTGATCTTCGACTTGTCGGGCAGGCTGACCTGATAGGCGCCGATATGCTGGGTGATGCCGCCGGCCTCGCCGGAGACGACGTTAGCCCCGCGGATCGCGTCGAGCAGGCTGGTCTTGCCGTGATCGACATGGCCCATGATCGTGACCACCGGCGGGCGCGGCTGCAGCGTCTCAGGCGGATCGACGTCGGCCTCGGCCTGTATGTCCACATCCGATTCGCTGACGCGCTTGATGTTGTGGCCAAACTCGGTGACGAGCAGCTCGGCCGTGTCCTGGTCCAGCGTCTGGTTGACGGTGACGACCATGCCCATCTTGAACAGCGACTTCACAAGGTCGGCTCCGCGCTCGGCCATGCGGTTGGCGAGCTCCTGGACGGTGATCGCTTCCGGCACCACCACGTCGCGGACCTGCTTGGCGGAGGGCCCCGACTGCAGGTGGGCGCGCTTTTCCTTCTCGCGGGCGCGCTTCAGCGCGGCCAGCGAGCGAGCACGGGCGCCGCCCTCGTCGTCGAGGGCGCGAGTGACGGTGAGCTTTC
>JALYGI010000421.1 GCA_030777185.1 Pseudomonadota bacterium | reverse complement strand
GTCCAGCCTTGGGCGAATGGGCGCCGGCCGATCGAGCGCTTCTTCCTGATGCAGCCGCTGATCGGGGCGGTTCTCGGCTCCTGGACCAGGGCACGGCGCGTGCTTGAGGAGTGCGACGATGCAGGTTTCATCCTGGATGCGATGCGCACGCCGGTCCGGGCGCAGCGCCTCGCCTCCGATGGCGCCTCGCTGATCGGGGAGCCGACCTTCGTTCTCCAAAACGACCTCGATTGGGAAGGCCATTTGATCGAGGGGCCGTGGGTGACGCGCCAGCATGGCCGTTATTGGCTGTTCTACGCCGGAAACGACTTCTGCACGCCCGCTTACGGCATCGGAGTCGCGGTGGCCGATCACCCGCTCGGTCCTTATGTGAAGCAGCCGGAGCCGCTGCTGAAGTCGAACGGAAGCTGGTGGGCTCCGGGGCACGCGTCGGTGGCGCCAGGCGTCGACGGCGAGCCGCAGCTCTTCTTCCACGCTTTCTTCCCCGGGCAAGGCGGCTACAATGCGTTCCGCGCCCTGCTCACAGCCGGGCTGCGATTCGGCGACAAGGGCGTCGAGCTCGTCTGAGAAACGCGGGAGCGATCTTGACTTCGGGCGGCGGATCGGCTTTGGGAGCCGCAACGGCGGGGCCATGGCTCCGCCTTTGTTTTGGGGTTTGGGCGGTCCCCCACATGACTGCCTGGCCGGAGTTGCCTTGCACGGACTCCGGACGAACAAGAGGAAGTCATCATGCGTCATCGCGTCGGCGGCCGTAAGCTGCAGCGTACCTCGAGCCACCGGGCGGCCCTGTTCCGCAACATGGCGGCCGCTCTTATCAAGCACGAACAGATCACCACCACGCTGGCCAAGGCGAAGGAGCTTCGCCCCTATACCGAGAAGCTGATCACGCTTGCCAAGAAGGGCGGGCTTTCAAACCGCCGACTGGCGCATGCGCGACTGCTCGACGATGCGCAGCTGGTGAAGCTGTTCGACACTCTTGCGCCGCGTTACGCCGACCGGAACGGCGGCTATTGCCGGATCATCAAGGCGGGCCTTCGCGCCTCCGACGCCGCGCCGATCGCGATCATCGAGCTTGTCGACCGCGACGTTTCCGCCAAAGGCCAGGATTCGGGTCCGGTGCAAGGTGCGGACGAGGATCAGTTCGAGGCTGCTTGAGCTGATAGGCAAGAATAAGCGAAAGGGCCTCGTTTTCGGGGCCCTTTTTCTTTTGGAGGCGGGATGCGGCAGGCGACGGGCATGATCGAAGTCTCGGCCGGAGGGCAGGGGCTGCACGAGGTGACTCGGGAGGTGGTCCGCTGGGCCGAGGCACAGGGCATCGGTGAGGGGCTGCTGACGATCTTCTGCCGGCACACCTCAGCATCGCTGCTCATTCAGGAGAATGCGGCGCCGGCGGCGCGGCGCGACCCGGAGCGTTATTTCGCGCGGGTTGCACCGGAGAGCGCCGAGTACGAGCATGACGACGAGGGGCCCGATGATATGCCGGCGCACCTGCGGGCTGCGCTGACGCAGGTGCAGCTTTCGATTCCGATGATCGGGGCGAAGCTGGCGCTGGGCACGTGGCAGGGCATCTACCTCTTCGAGCATCGGCGGGCGCCGCATCGGCGCAGCCTCGCGCTTCATCTGATCGGCGAATAGATGGGGGTCGAGAGCGTCCGCGCCTGGCTCGAGCGCCACGCGCCGGACCTGCCGATCATCGAAGTGGAGGCGAGCACTGCGACGGTGGCCGAGGCCGCCGAGGCGCTGGGGGTGGAGCCGGGGCGCATCGCCAAGACGCTGGCACTGCGGGTGAACAACGAGGTGGTGCTGGTCGTCGCGCGCGGCGACGCGCGGCTCGACAATGGGAAGAGCAAGGCAGCATTCGGAGGGCGCCCGCGGATGCTGGGAGCGGAGGAGACGCTGGAGCTGACCGGGCATCCGGTGGGCGGCGTGTGCCCGTTCGGGCTGGCCACGCCGCTAAAGGTCTATTGCGATCGTTCGCTCCAGGCGTTCGATGAGGTCTTCCCGGCCGCCGGCTCGCTCAACAGCTCCGTGCGAGTGTCGCCGGGACGGCTGGCCGAGTTGGTGGCAGTGGACTGGGTGGACGTCTGCAAGGTCCCGGGTTGAGCGAGCTCAGGTGACCTTGCCGCGCACCGCGAAGCGGGGATCGCGCCAGGAACCTGTTTCCAGAATGCGCGCGAGGCGATCGACGGCGTTCCAGATGTCCTCATAGCCGAGATAAAGCGGGGTGATCCCGAAGCGGACGACGTCGGGCGCGCGAAAGTCGCCGATGACGCCGTCGGCGATCAGCGCCTGGCAAAGCTCGAAAGCGTGCGGGTGGCGGTAGGAGATGTGACTGCCGCGCAGATGCGGATCGGGCGGCGAGATGCATTCGAGCGGGTGTCCGGAGCAGCGCTCCTCAACCAGCGCCGCGAACAGATCGAACAGGGCAACGGACTTGGCCCAGAGCGCCTCCATCGCGGCGCCGTTGAAGCTCTCGACCCCGCATTCGAGCGCGGCCATGCTGAGCATCGGCGGGGTACCGGCAAGAAAGCGGGCGATGCCCGGCGCGGGAACATAATCGTCCGAGAAGGCAAAGGGGGCGGCATGACCCATCCAGCCGCGGAGAAGCGGCGTGAGCGCCTCTTGGAGGTGCTCCGCAACGTACAGGAAGGCGGGCGCGCCGGGGCCGCCGTTCAGATATTTGTAGCCGCAGCCCACCGCGAGCTCGGCGCCGTCGCGATTGAGGTGGAGCGGGACGGCGCCGGCGCTGTGGCTGAGGTCCCAGATGGTGCGGGCGCCCGCCTCCCTGGCGCGGGCGGTGATCCGGGCGATGTCGAAGCGGGCGGCGCTCTTGTAGTGAACGTGGGTGAGAAGGAGGAGGTTGGTCTCAGGGCCGATGGCATCTTCAATGGCGTGCCGAGACACCACATCCAGCCGCATTCCCGGCACTGCATTCACCGCCCCGCTCGCCACGTGAAGATCGGTGTGGAAATTGCCCGCTTCCGATAGCAGCACCGGGCGATCCGGCGATAAGCGGGCGGCGGCGGTGATGAGCTTGAACAGGTTCACGGTCACGCTGTCGGTGACGATCACCTCGTGCGGCTGGGCGCCGATCAGGGGCGCGATTTTGGCCCCGATACGCTGCGGCGCATCGATCCAGCCATGATCGTTCCAGCTGCGGATGAGCGACTGGCCCCACTGACCCAGAACCATGTCCTGCTGCTTGCAGACCGTGCTGGCGGGAAGCGCGCCGAGCGAATTGCCGTCGAGGTAGATGATATTGTCGGGAAGCAGGAACCGGTGTTGAAAATGGCGGAGCGGGTCGGCCGCATCCATCGCCCGCACCTGTTCGAGGGTGATGCTCATTTTCGGCGGATTCCGAGCGCAGCTTCGATCTCCTGGACCGCCGCGGCCCAAGCCTCGGTCTCAGGCGCGATCAACTCGACATGGCCGGTGCGGTCGATCAGGCGGACCTTCACCTTGTCTCCGGCCGCGCGCATCGGGCGGGCATAGCCTTCCGCATAGGAGGTAGGGATGATCCGGTCCTGCAATCCGTTGATCAGCACCTGATCGACGCGGAGCGGCGCGAGGCGGGGCACGGACGTGTCCCTGAACCGGCCGCCGGTGAGCTTGCCGACCACGTCGGTGCCACAACCGCTGCCGGGGGGGCGGGCTGCTTCCTCGAGATCCGGCAAGCCGCCGAGGCTGACGACGGTGTCGATCGGGATCGGCTTCGCGCTGCGGAGCGGGCTGTCGGCGGGCAGGCGCGGCCGACCTGCCAGCCAGAGCGCGAGATGACCTCCGGCCGAATGGCCGGTCGCGACAAGCGGCGAAAGGCGGAGATTGTACTTGCGGGCATGAGTGCGAAGGGCATCGGCGGCAGCGGCGGCATCGAGGAAGGTGCCCGGATAACCGCCGCCCTCACGGTCGACGCCGCGATAATCGATGTTCCACACGGCGATCCCGCGGCGGCGCAGGTCGTCGGCGATCCAGTTCATGATGCGCCGGTCGGCGATCTCGGTCTGCCAGCAGCCGCCATGAACCATCAGCACTACGGGGTGCGGGCCTTTGCCCTCAGGCAGCCAGAGATCGACCACCTGCATGGATTGGTCGCCATAGACGAGGGAGGCCGAGGGGGCAGGGCGCTCGCGCTCCAGAAGATCAGGCCAAGTCATCAGCTTGGCTGGCGCGGCGGCTTGCGGAGGAGGGGGAGCATCTTTGGTCACCGCACAGGCGGCTAGACCCAGGCCCGCGGCAAGGGCAAGGCTGGAAAGGAGGCTCAGCAAGGGGCGGTCGTTCATCGGGCCGACTTAGCGGCCCTTGCCCAAGCGCGTAAGCCTCCGCATCAAAAGGAGCGAGCGCTGCTCGGAGTGGGCGGGGGCAGCGCTCGCTGGGGACCTCAGCAGGATTCCGTGTCGCGCCAAGGCGCGTAAAACTGAATGGCGTGGAGCCGCCTAAAGGTCACCCCAACGGCGTTGAGCAGCCGGTGCAGGTCATTGGAAAATTGGTGCCCGTGCTGGGTCCAGATGCGAGTGTCGATCTCGTCGCGCATTTTATCAATCCTTTCGTTCCTGACATATGAAGGTGCACCGTCCGCGAGGGAGATGGAGCATCAGCAGCAGCAGCGCCAACGAAAAGCTCGACACGGGTGATAAGCTGAGCTTATTAAACTTCGATGCGGAAGATGCCCCCTCTGCCCGCCGTGCGAGTCTTCGAAGCGGCTGCGCGGCACGAGAATTTCACCAGTGCGGCGGCCGAGCTCGGAATGACTCAGGCGGCGGTGAGCTATCAGATCAGGCTGCTCGAGGAGCGGCTGGGAGTGCCGCTGTTCATACGCTCCAAGCGACGCGTCACCTTGAGCGATGCCGGCCGCAAAGCGGCGCCGCTGGTCTCGGGTGCGTTCGACAGTCTCTCCGACGCATTTTCGGCGATCGTCGACGATGACGAGGCGGTGCTGACGATCAGCACGACCCAGACTTTTGCATCCAATTGGATGGCGCCGCGCCTCGGCGCCTTCCAGTTCGAGCGGCCCGAGCTTGCCGTCCGGTTGCTGACCCAGAACCGGCTGGTTGATTTCGCGCGTGACGAGGTGGACGTGGGGATCAGGAGCGGGGCTGGGGCATGGCCGGGGCTCAGGCGAGACTTCCTGATGCGGATCCACGCAACACCTTTTTGCAGCCCTGGCTTTCGCGAGCGGCACGACATCCGGCAGCCCGAGCAATTGCTCGAGGTCGCCCGGCTCAATCCTGACGACATCTGGTGGAAGCAGTGGTTCGCCGCTGCCGGCGTTAAGGAACATGCGGGTGCCCGCCACCCCGCCATCAGGCTGGATTCCCAGCAAATGGAGGGCAATGCCGCGATCGCCGGCCATGGCGTGGGGATGATGACGCCGCTTTTCTGGCGGACGGAGATCGAGGCGGGGCGCCTGGTGCAGCTGTTCCCGCTGATTATCTTCGAAGGGCCCTCTTATTGGCTCGTCTATCCTGAGCACAAACGAGGCCAGCCCAAGATTCGCGCCTTTCGCGAATGGATGCTCCGCCAGTTCGAAGCGCTGAAAGCGGAGGGGCCGGAAGAGGCGTTCCGGCCCCCCGAGTGAAGCCGGCCTCCCCTGAAGATGGGAGGCTCAGCTGCTCAGGCCATTGCCGTTTCGGGTTCGGATCGGCGGCCGATCCCCTGGACGAGATGCCGGCCAAAGCGCCTGTAGAGCCAGAGGAGGAGGAGGGCGAGCAAGGCCCAGGGAAGCGAAGTGAGGCCGATCACCAGTAGAAGGGCGATGCCGCTGACGAAATTGTTCGCCGCCCGTTCCAGCGCAGTGGCGATCGGCGAGCGATCGTCGAAGCCGGGGACGAGATCGCCCGAACCATAATGGAAGACCACCGGCGTCTTGGCGAGCGACTCCTGCCGGTCCGCGCGGTTGGCCCGCGTCGCGCGAATGGATTCGCGGAGGCGATCAGCCTGCATCTGAAGCTCGGCGCGTTCCGCGGCTCGCAACCCGGCTCTGCCGAGCTGGGCTTCGACACGCTGAAGCTCCTCATTGAGTTCCGCTTCGTTCCGGGTGGCGGCGGCGATTTCGGACCCGGCATCCTCGCCGCTGATCTCGCTATCCACGAGCATTCCCTCCGAGCGTGTGACAAGATCGATGCCCGACTTGCCGAACTGGCGCGCAATCGCGGGATCAAGCTTGAAGGCGAGCATCGCCTCGACATCGTCCTCCCCGACCAGGCGGTAGCGCATGCCGGTGATCCGGCAGCGATCGAGGCCAAGCTTCTCGCAGGCGGCGGCGTGCTGCTCTTGGACTGCGCCAATCCGCGCGCCGGGGAGGCGGAAGGCATAGCGATAGTTGAAGGCGACACCGGGAGCTGACGCGGGGGAGATGCCGGGCGGCGGCGGCGGAGCGTTTCGCGAGAACGGAGCAGACGAGACGGCCGCGCTGTCGACGCTGGTGGATGCCTCCTCCTGAACATCCATGGTGCGCAGATCTTCGGACGATCTGCGCTCCTGGTTTCCGCCGCCTCCGCAGGCGGTGGTGGCGAGGAGCATCGCAGCTAGAGGAACGAAACGGCGCATCGGCAATCTCCCTCTGATTGAGTGTTACTATATCACACTAGTAGACAATAACGAGTAGCAGCTTTCCTCGTTCCTTAGCGATCGAAATTTCGTGAGGCTGGTGCCAGGTCGTAAGCTGGGACCGATCAGAGGATACCGCTGACGAATCCCTAAATCTTGGACTGTAAAGCGGGCAAGACTAGCCGC
>JALYGI010000420.1 GCA_030777185.1 Pseudomonadota bacterium | reverse complement strand
GGGTCCTTCTTCATGCCCGGGTGATGGCCAAGCGCCTTGCGCACGACCTCGGCAAGCTGACCCGTTCGCTCGATCGGGCGAGCGGCGACGATGGCCCGGGCGACGCGGCGGGATTTGGGCTCCTCGCCATAATGGTAAAGGACGTCGGCGATCCTCTCTTCGGACGCCTCGTTGAGGAAGTCCGCGGCGCTTTGCCCTTCCTGGCTCATGCGCATGTCGAGCGGTCCGTCAGCCTGGAAGGAGAAGCCGCGCTCGGCCCGGTCGAGCTGCATCGAGGAGACGCCGATATCGAGCGTCACCCCATCGACCGCATCGATGCCGCGTTGGGCAAGCGCCTCACCCATCCGGGAAAAACGCTCCGGAACTAGGGTGAGGCGCCCCCCGCTCTCATCCGCGAGACTACATCCCTCGCGGATGGCATCCGGATCGCGGTCGAACGCAATGACCCGCGCACCGGTTTCGAGAATGGCCCTTGAATAGCCGCCGGCGCCGAAGGTGCCGTCGACATGGATTTCGCCTGCCTTGGGTGAGAGGCCGGCAATCACTTCATTGAGGAGGACCGGGATATGGGGCGCAGCCGAAGCGGTCACAGCTCGATCCCCTTCTCTTCCAGCCGATAGGCGGCGAGATCCTTGAGATCCTCGTCACCGCTCTCCATCGCGAGCCGTGGATTCCAGATCTCGAAGGTGCCGCCGACGCCGACGAACAGGGCAAGATCCTCGATCTTGCCGCGACGGCGCATCATCGGAGGCAGGATGATTCGGCCGCTGCTGTCGTAGGGGACGTCCTCAGTGAGGCCGAAGGTCCGCCGAGCGCGGGCATGGTGGGAGGCGATATCGCCGCCGGCAGCTTCCTCGGCGAGACGGCGGCGCTCATTTTCGGCGAAGAGATTGCGGGCAAAGCCGCGGTCGTAGGCGTTGAGGCAGGGGGAGACCTCGTGCATGCCGATGACGACCGCTTTGGCATCCGAGCGGCGCTCGATCACCCCACGGATGAACGCCGGCACGGAAAGACGCCCTTTGGCGTCCACCGCGGTCAGCGCGCTCCCGTTGAAAAGGTGTTCCAACTCCACCTGCGATCCGCCCCCTGGGTACACGGACCTTCCCCCTTCACGGACGCGCGCCTCTTCGCGTCCGTGTGACAGACATGTCAGCTAGGAAGTGCCCCGAAACTCTAGAGCGCAGTGGATAACAGAGACGCCATTGGGTTGGAAGGGGTTTTCATGCCCTGAATGGGGATTTCATGCCACCAAGTGGGAATCTTCTGCACTTTCGTGGTTTGTTCACGGTCTCGTTCGGCGGCTGTTCTTGGCGGACAAGCCTGTGGATAAGTCCGGGGAGAGACGAATGGGTTAACGGCGGCGACGGATGGTGCGGGCGATCGCCGGAGTCGCCGCAAGCAGCAGCGGGAAGAGACCGAGAGCGACGGCGAGTCGGCGATCGGCGGCAGGGTCGAACCATTGGACATTGCCGGCGAGCCGTTCACGCTTCACTCCGGCAAGAGCGTCGAGCTGGTCCGCAACCACGAGCGGGTTGTCGGCCAGGCGCGTGTGGCGCTCCGTTCCCGATCCAACCGGGCCGACCCACAAGCGGTCGTGCAGCATGTCGGCATCGGCGAGCACGATCGCCCTTCCCTTCCCGATCCGGCAATCGGCCAGCGCAGCATGGAGAGCCACCGTGCAGAGCCTGGTATTCGAGGAGAGCCGGCCCGGAGCGAACATGACGAGCCGCCTATTCGCGCTGTCGGAGCTGATCTGCTCCACCTTCGCCCGAGGCTCGGCGGGAGGATCAAGCCGAAGCCCCCAATGTTCAAGCACCGGCCCCAGCAGGCCGATTGCGGGCGGGCGGCGAATATCGCCGAGCGGCAGCTCGGACGGCCAGATTAGCTGAGGGTCGGTGAGGATAAGGGCGCGTCCCCCATTTCGCACCCAATCGTCCAGCGCAACAAACTCGGTCGGCGCGAGCGCCCGCGGCTGCGCCAGAAGAAGGAGCGTCCCGGAGCCGAGGCTGGTACGGTCGAGCACGTCCAGCGGCCGGACCGCGAATTCCCGCTCCAAGGACTTGAAGGCCGCCGCGGGCCTGGAACTCGCGTCCAGGGGTCCGAGTTCGCCCCAGACGAGCGGCAGCGCAGTCAGAAGCATCAGATCGGGCTTCTCCGCGGCCTCGGTGCGCCCGGCGCCCGCC